>DATNQK010000765.1:0-7525 GCA_036704065.1 Stenomitos sp. | reverse complement strand
ACGGTGAGCTGGGTAGGTTTTCGCTGTCAAGAAAAGCATCTTCAGCAAAAACCTGACTGCGCCGGATAGAGGTCAAAAGCCTTACGCTGGGCGCAGACTACACACTAAAACCCTTGTTTTTTATACCATATTCGGAGCACTCAACCAGGATTCCCATTTCTATGCAGGGAATGTCACCCGTGGCATAACATAGAAAGAGTTTGTCTGTTTTAAGGTTTCGTTTTGCTATCCATGAATTCAGAGTTGCGTCGCTACCATATCACTACGTTTGGCTGCCAGATGAATAAAGCCGACTCTGAACGTATGGCAGGGGTTTTAGAGGCGATGGGGTATGAGTGGGCTGAACAGCCTGATGATGCGCAGGTGATTCTCTACAACACCTGTACGATTCGCGATAATGCGGAACAAAAGGTTTATTCGTATTTGGGCCGTCAGGCGAAGCGCAAGCAACAAGAACCTGATCTAACGCTGATTGTGGCGGGCTGTGTGGCACAGCAAGAAGGTGAAGCGCTATTGCGGCGTGTTCCTGAACTCGATTTGGTGATGGGGCCTCAGCATGCCAATCGTCTTCAAGATTTGCTAGAGCAGGTACTGGCGGGCAACCAGGTGGTGGCGACAGAGGCCGTCGATATTCTGGAGGACATTACGAAGCCCCGTCGAGATAGTTCGGTGACGGCTTGGGTGAATGTCATTTATGGCTGCAATGAGCGCTGTACGTACTGTGTGGTGCCCAATGTGCGGGGTTTGGAGCAGTCACGAACCCCTGAGGCGATTCGCGCTGAGATGGAGAGCCTGGGACGTGCTGGATTTAAGGAAGTGACGTTGCTGGGGCAGAATATTGATGCCTATGGCCGTGATTTGCCAGGGGTGACACCGGAGGGGCGTCATCTCCACACGCTGACAGATTTGTTGTACTTTGTGCATGATGTGCCTGGGATTGAGCGTCTACGCTTTGCGACGAGTCATCCCCGCTATTTTACGGAGCGATTGATTCGCGCTTGTGCTGAGTTACCGAAGGTGTGTGAGCATTTTCACATCCCGTTTCAATCGGGTGACAATGAGGTGCTGAAGGCGATGGGGCGCGGTTATACCCAAGAACGTTATCGCCGCATTGTGGAGATGGTTCGTACTTATATGCCTGATGCATCCCTCAGTGCGGATGTGATTGTTGGGTTTCCGGGTGAAACGGAGGCGCAGTTTGAGAATACGTTGCGTTTAGTTGACGATATTGTTTTTGATTCGGTTAATACGGCGGCTTATTCCCCCCGTCCAGGAACGCCTGCTGCGCTTTGGGAGAACCAATTGAGTGAGGAGGTGAAGAGCGATCGCCTGCAACGGCTCAATCATTTGGTGAATCAGAAAGCAGCGGTGCGATCGCAGCGGTATTTAGGACGTGTGGAAGAGGTATTGGTTGAGGATGTGAATCCGAAGGATCCTACCCAAGTGGTGGGTCGTACGCGGGGTAATCGGTTGACCTTTTTGCCAGGTGATATTGAAACGTTGCGAGGGCACTTGGTTAAGGTTGAGATTACTGAGGTGCGTCCCTTTAGCTTGACGGGGATGCCTTTGGTTCCGGCTTCTTGCTAGGTTGCTCTGTTTTCGTTACTGAAGATTTTGGGTGAATTTTAGTCTTCGGTGAATGGTTCGACTGTGAGGCTAAATCCAGGCAGAACGGTTTCGCCGCAGAGGAGGGCTGGCAAGGATTTTACGGTTTTGTCTTGACCTTGCCGATAGATTTCTACTTGTTGGTCTTGAGGGTTGAAGAGCCAACCCAATCGCACGCCACTGTTTATGTACTCCTGCATTTTTTCTTGGAGGAGGGCGAGGGAGTCGGTGCGCGATCACAGTTCTATGACAAAATCGGGCGCGATGGGTGGGAATTTTTGACGTTGTTCTGGTGTGAGGGCTTGCCAGCGGGAGAGTTCTACCCAAGCTACATCAGGGGAGCGATCGCCGCCGCCTGGTAGCCGAAAAAGGGTAGATGAACTAAAAACTTTTCCCAAAGCGGTTTGTTTGTTCCAGAGGTAGAGTTCTCCGCCGAGGCTAAGTTCTCGATTACCGCTCTCTCCGCCGACTGGGGGCATAACAATGAGGACTCCTTGTGCGTTACGCTCAATCGCTAGGGTGGGGTTGCTTTTGCACAGTTGATAGAACTGTTCATCGCTCAGTTCGACATCCTTAAGATCTAGCTGGAGGGGTAAGTCGAGTGCTGGCATGGTGTTAACCTTGGTCGCGGCAAACGAATAACGGCCCATTGGGAGTATCTGTTTCGATTATCGCGCAGGGATTGGCGATCGCCTTCAATGCAGGAGAGTTTAGTCTTCGGAGAAAATGTACGTTAAACCTGACATACGTTAAGACTGACATACTTTAAGACTAAAATACGCTGAAATCGTCATCCTCTAGGGCATGTGGATGAAAGGTGAGCTAATTAAATTTTATTTTTTTAATTGTTTCAAGTATTTCTAATTTGAGCGCAATAGTAAATATTTAGGAAATATGCTTAAATCTTGCAAGCAAAATTTTTCATGGATTCTAGATGTATATCAACTTGAATTAGCGATTGAGTTAGACATAAAATATGGTGTAGAAGATAAGAGCGTTTCAATTCGTATAAAAATCTTGAAGAATCTTAATAAGGTTGGTGTTTATCGATCTAGGGTAAATCGAGCCGAATTATATCGAATTCAATCAACTTTTCCACAAAAAAATGGAAAACCTAAGCATCTGCCATCAGACGAGCTGATTTGGGTTGATGATGATTTTCTGTGGTCTTATGATGATGAAATACTTGCCCCTAATTCTGATTCTGCATTAGAGAAGGTGCTAGAGCACATAAATTACAAAATTGGGATCAATGAAGAAGTAAGTTTTGAATAAAATTTACTATTGAGAGCAGTCATAGACTTCTTGTGAAGTCATTTGATATGGACTTTTCCTATTTTCACCTAGATACTCTGTTCCATAGATCGGCATTTTTCGGTGATCAGGTTGGCCTTGAGTATGCATTTGAACTAGGACTAGATATTAACTCTCGCATCAGTCTTGCTCCCCCAGACTATTGTGTTTGGTTCACAGACCTCACGCCATTGATGTTAGCAGCTTGGTCTACTGCGGGTGCAACAGTTGAAACCTTGTACTGGTTGGTCGAGCATGGGGCAGATCCTCTTTTGAGATCTGCAGCTAAATACAGTGCTGCTTGGTATGCAATTGCTAATCCATCTTGGTGGAACGACCCTGAGCAGCATCAAAAAAATGACCGCTTAAGCCGCCTCAATTATTTTCTGGGTTTAGGTACCTATCCATTTACGGAAGAACAAATATGGAATGATAGGACTCTCCTGACAGAAGCCTGTAATGTTGGCGATCCAGATTGTGTTGCGTTCTTACTCGAAGCGGGAATGCTTCCCGACCCATCTTCCCATCTTGAGGATGAATGGCGATCTTCCTATGACATTCCATTATTTTGCGCTGCAGGCTCTGGTTCTGGTTCATGTGTATCTTTGCTTTTAAGAAGCAGTGCGGATGTCCATATCCGAGACAATAGGGGTTGGACAGCTTTGATGTATGCGGCAAGTGTTGCAGTTGCAGAAATTCTAATTGAAGCAGGAATTGATCTGTATGCAATCGCAGACGAACATAGTAGAAGCAAACTTCTACTTGAACCAGCAATTGATTTATCTGAATTTGAATATGTAGAGCATAGAAGCGATGCCCTAGACTGTATTCTTGAAAGTAGATCTGCGGAACGTTCTGAAATAGCAGCTTATTTGATTCAAGCAGGATTAGATATTGATCGAAATACTAGCAATATTAATTACAGGTATACTCGTCTCTACGATGCAGCCTTTGACACTAATGAATTTGCAGTTGATTTTCTCCTCAAAAATGGTGCAAATCCTCATTTAAGGAGCTTTAGAGGTACGACTCCTTTACATGCAGTGTGTTGGGGCTGTGATGACTCGTTTAAAATTAATTGGAAACCGATTCAAAAGACAATTAGAATTATCCAACAACTGCTTGATGCTGGGATTAACGTTAATATTGCTGACGATCTTGGTTATACCCCTATCCATGAAGCTGTGTTCGGAGATGGAGGGTATTTAACAGCCCTTAAAACTTTGTTGGAAAATGGTGCCGATGCAAATGCACTAACCAACCATAAAACAACACCGCTAATGCTTGCGGCAATGGAAGGGGAGCTTGAATGTATGCAAAACCTACTCGCAAACGGTGCGGATATGACGAAAGTGGATATTGAAGGCAAGACTGCAGCCGATTATGCCATTGAGCATTATGAAACGCTGCTAAAAGAGGGTAATAGAAGATATGAAGGCTCTCCTGAATATCTTCTACAAAGAGCACTTGGTTGTATTTGGTTGCTGAAATAGGACAGTTTAGAGAATTTAGGGCTGTAATCAATATCAAAAAGTAAAAGCAGATGGAAGTGCGATCGCCATTATGGAGACTCAGGCAGGTGATCGATCATAGTCCACGGGCAATCTATGAAATTAACCTCTCTTACCACTTAACAAATAGCCTAGCTGCTGTTCCGAGGGCAATCGCTTGTTAGCCACCCTTTATGCAGCACCCGCAATAAGTCTTACAGCTGGTCGATCTTCACAAGTTGGAAGACGGAGAGAACTCATAGGCAACGTTGCAACTGTTACAGTGTTGCCGAGCATGTCAAAAAACTCAACACTGTAGCCCGTTTCTAGACCCTTTACATTATGCTGTTCAACCACTGTTCCAATATCGCCACTGTATATACCTTCTTCAGGAAGATCGTGCAATAAGATTACATCTGAGTAAAGGGGAAAGTTCATTCCAGCCTCCGTTGCAACTAATCGGGAACTAAAGTGATCAAACGGGGAAAGTCCGTACCTGTATCTATCTGCCAAACTGTCTTGACTAGCAATTGTCTATTGGTTGGGGTGCGTAAGTTTGCAGTGATCTCATATCTCACCCCATAAGCAGTTTCTTTAATCATATTAACATCCGTATCAAGGTGAAACTTGCGAATGTCTGATTCTAGCTGCTGCCAATTTTCTGAAGAATATCCAAAATAGAGTAGCAGTTTAGCTTTTGCACCACCGCGTTTATGCTCAGTATTCAGTAAATATTCAGTTAGTTTTGCTGGCTCAATTATTGCACGATCACCATTTGGGATTTTCATGGGTTCTCGCTACAATTTTCTCTAATGTATCACTTAGACCTGCTATTTAATGCTAGATTCATAGATTGCTTGACCCTGTTGAGTTAATTCTTCTTTGCAATAAATTCGTTGGCCAGCCATATTAAGCTTTACCTCGTTGCAACTTTTCTCTTTCATTTTAGCCTGAAGTCAATTATTGGCTTTAGAGTGTGTTTTGGGTTCACCGGACAGAATTTAAGAGAACTCAGGCTATAAAAATACAGTAGCAAACAGACATAAAAATATTTGGGCTTGCCATCCAATCTGAGTCGATATCCTAATGGGGGTATCCCTCATTCGTTAATGAACCACTGCCGACCCTCTCACGTTCCTATTGCATCTTTCTCAGTTCTTTACCTCGACTTTGATAATTTCTAAACTATCCTCTTTCAAGAAGGTTGGTTTATGAAATTAACGTCTCTAGCCAGCGTTTTACCTTTATTGATTGGCGTAGCTTTTCCTCTGTCAGCCTCTGCTGCACCCGGTTATAGTGGAACCTACAACTTAACCAGTACAACAGGTAGTGGCACAATCTCTGTCACCATTACCCGTAGAGTGATTCAATATGGCTTTGAATGTAAAGCTGTTTTAGATGGTCAACGCTATCTTTGCAATGGCATTACCAAAACGCCAGGTAAGTTGTATTTGAATTTCTTTCGTTTAGATGCTTCTTACAATCAAAAATTGTTTGCCAGTATTGATGGAGATGTGAATGGCGTTACAGTCACTGGCCCCATTAATTTCACAAAATTATATAAACTTCACCCGAATGAATCTGGGATAGCAATTGTACAGTTCCACAACTAAGGAAACGATCAGTTAGGCATAGCAAAACCTAGTGGAAACTGTTTCCCACCGTGTTTAGCCTGATCGCATGTGCTGTTTCTGAGCCACAAAAAACAGTTGCCGCACCGTTTTCTAGAAAACTAGGGTACAACGCTTTTTGGCAAACGTGAAGTGGAACTGGGCGATCGCCTATATGCCCCACTCAAAAATGGCAGCACCCCAACTCAGCCCAGCGCCAAATCCTGCCGAAGCAATCACATCACCAGGCTTAATGCGTCCTTGCCGTACCTCTGGGGTAAGTGCCAACGGAATAGAAGCGGCGGACGTATTGCCATATTCCGCTAAATTGCTAATCACCTTCTCTGAAGGAATTTTGAGCCGTTGGGCCACCGTATCTAAAATGCGTTGGTTGGCTTGGTGTAACAGCAGCCAATCGATATCATCCGACTGTAGCCCTGCATGAAATAACGCCTTCTCGATAATTTCGGGAACGCGACGCGCAGCAAATCGATAAACCTCTTGGCCATTCATGGTGATGGGCGTAAAAGTTCCCTTGCCAATTGTGACAGAATCAGTCAATACCGATTCCTGAGGCTGATAGGCCAAATTCAAATAACTATTTTGTGTCCCGTCACTTTGTAGGGCGAATCCTAACAGCCGATCGCGATCGTTGGCCTGAAGCACTACTGCACCAGCACCATCACCAAACAACACACAAGTGCGTCGATCTTGCCAATCGACCCAGCGTGACAGCACATCCGCACCAATGAGAACAATGTTCTTATAAACGCCAGTGCGAATAAACTGGGTTGCAGTCACCAGGCCAAACACGAAGCCAGAACAAGCCGCAGTTAAATCAAAAGCAACCGCCCGTGTTGCACCCAACTGTGCTTGAATTTGGCAAGCTGTGCCAAACAAATCCTCTGGGGTAGAAGTGGCCAACAGAATCAGGTCAATATCGGTGGGCTGTAGCTGAGCCATGGCGATCGCCTGCCGTGCCGCCTCCGCCGCAAACCCAACCAAAGACTCCCCTGCCGTTGCCAAGCGTCGGGCTCGAATGCCAGTCCGCGACGCAATCCATTCATCCGACGTTTCAACGACACGACTGAGATCGTCATTGCTCAGCGATATCGCAGGTGCAGCAGAACCGCATCCTGTCATCGCCATTCCGGCCATCCAAGCTTGCTGCACTATCGCTCTCCCTCTGCTGCGGCTGCCATCACCTCTTGGTAGCAACCCCGAATTTGATCTGATACTCGGTGATCGACTGCCTCGGAGGCCAGTCGAATGGCATTAAAAATAGAAGGGGCTTGAGAACTGCCGTGGCTAATAATACAGATTCCATCCACCCCTAGCAATAACGCACCGCCATGTTCGGCATGGTCAATCCGCTGTTTGATCCGGCGTAGATTTGGTTTAAGTAGGGCCGTTCCGACCTTGCCGCGTACCCCTTGGGGTAACTCCTCGCGCAAGATCTGCACAATGAATTCGCCAATCGCCTCTGCAAACTTGAGTAGTGCGTTGCCTGCAAACCCGTCGCACACA
>DATNQK010000764.1:0-3579 GCA_036704065.1 Stenomitos sp. | reverse complement strand
CCCTGTTTCTTGGATCAACTTCAGGGCAAAGTCCGTGGAATTCATGTGCATGGGACAAGGTACCCAGAGGTACATCGTGGCCTTGGTTTTGGGAATGGTCCAACCCAGTGCCTCTAACCCTTGAATCACAAAATCACGGCGGGTGCGGTAGCGATCTTGAACCGTTTGCAAATAACTATCTGGCAAATTTAGGGCTGTTTCTGCGGCACTTTGCAACACTGAAAAAATACCGTAGTCCAAGTTGGTTTTGAGGGTGCGTAACCCTTGAATAATGTGTCGATTGCCCACCACAAAGCCGACCCGCCAGCCCGCCATGTTATAGGTTTTTGACATGGTGTGAAATTCTACGCCAATGTCCTTGCCGCCTGGAATTTCCAGCAGACTAACCGGAACGTAGCCATCAAAGGCAAGCTCTGCATAGCACAGGTCGTGAACCAATAAGATCTCGTGCTTTTTGGCGAATTTGACAATGTCAACGTAAAAATCGCGAGGTGCGACGGCTGCGGTTGGGTTGGAGGGATAGTTGAAGTATAAAATTTTGGCCCGTTGTGCCACGTCGTCTGGAATCTTACCCAGGTCGATCAGCCAATCGTTCTCAGCCGTGAGGAGCATGGGATGCAGGTCTGCTCCGGCGATCGCAGGGCCGCGAAAATGCGGCGGATAGGCGGGGTTCGGCACCAGCACGACATCCCCAGGGTTAATGTAGGCCAACGCTAAGTGGGTTAACCCTTCCTTGGAGCCCAACAGCGGTAAGGCCTCACCGTCGGGGTCAAGTTCAACTTGATAGCGACGGTGATACCAATCGGTAATTGTTTTGCGGAAAGAAGCTGTCCCTTCAAACGGCGGGTAGCCATGGTTGCTGGGAACCTGCATGGCCTGCATCGCCGCATCGATGACTGCTTGTGGTGCAGACCCATCTGGATTGCCCATCCCCAAATCAATGAGGTCGATGCCTTGCGCGCGGGCACTGGCCTTTAATTCGTCCAGTCTCGCAAAAACATAGGGAGGCAGTGCCTTTAAACGCTCTGCTGGGCTAATCCAATCTAAAGTCATGCCTGATTCTCGGAGGGAGCGAGAGGAGTGAGGGGTGCAACCATTGCGTCCGATAGCGTACCCAACGGTCTACTGTCTTGAAGGCTAGAACTGCCATTCAGTCCAGTGGGAGCGGTGGTTGAAACCATTGCTGCCAATAGCTCAACCGGTGCAACTGCAAAGGGCAGATGATGCAGATCTGAGGTTGGTGCACAAGCAACTTGAGCTGCCTGTTCTAAATCTTCTAACGAAACGTGACCTAAACTCAAATCCGTTAGCGTCAGCGGTAAACCCAGATCTTGATAAAACTTGATCAACTGTTGCCGTGAAGAGGCAGCAAGTTGACTGTTTTGCAGTTGTTCTTCTAGGCGGAGTTGCACCAAGATGCCATAGGCCACTTTTTCGCCATGCAAGCTGGCATGGGTGGCACCTAGATGGGTTAACCCATTATGAACGGCATGGGCTGCAACAGTGCGGCACTGCGCCCCACCAATGCCACCAATCACGCCTGCCATCAAGACTGAGGCATCGACCACTTCTCGCCAAGCCTCTGACCCTGGCTGAGCGATCGCCGCTGCTGCGTTTTGCAACAAGATATCTCGTAATACCCGCGCTTGTTGAACCGCAGCAATAATCAGGGTTTTTTGAGAATGGCCGCTACTGATAGAGGCTTCGTACCATTTGGCTAGGGCATCGCCAATGCCAGCCACTAGGGTACGGGTTGGGGCAGTTGCCACGATGTCGTAATCTAGCAGCAAAACGTTGGGGCAATGAGGCAGCGCAACATCGTAGGAGAATGCGCCTGCCTCGGTATACACATTCGAGAGTGCTGTCCACGCGGCACAGGTGGCGGCTGACGTGGGAATGGTGACAACTGGCACATTGCACTGATGGGCGAGCAACTTGGCTGCATCCAGGGCCTTGCCGCCGCCAATGCCGATAATGACATCGGCCTTATGGGCTGCAACCGCCTGCTTCATGCGCTTGAGGTTCTTGTCGGTGCAGGCGTTTTTGCAAGAAAATTCGGTACTAACCAGGCCTTGATGTTCAAGGGCAGGGGCCAGAATAGGCTTTACTGCCGCTAAGGCTCGTGCTCCGCCTACCCAAAACGGTCGCGTGCCTAAGCGAGCCACAATCGGGCCAGCTTGCGCCAGAATCTGGGTGCCACGAATCACTTGAGCGGGAGCGATCGCCAACATCAGTGGCGCATCGGTTGGGGCAGTGGAAGGAAAATAAGACATTAAGATATGGTAAACGCTGAGACGACACCGGATCAATAGATAGCTGAGAACCCTCTGGTTTATCTCCAGATCAATATCAAGGGATGTCGATCAAAGGGAATGTAGAGGGTTCTTGAGTCAAGTGCAACTCTCTTGCTTCAGCCTTCCGCTTATAGAACGCCTTTGGAACTGGGAATTTGGTGTTGGCGGCGCGGGTCGATTTCGACAGCCATGCGCAATGCACGCGCAAAGGCTTTAAAGGTGGCTTCGATGATGTGATGGGAATTAATGCCATCAAGCTGGCGGATATGGAGGGTCATCTGGCTATGGTTGACGATGGCCACAAAAAATTCGCGCACCAGTTGCGTATCGTAGGTGCCGACGCGTTGGGTGGGAATCTCTAATCCATAGCTGAGGTGCGGACGGCCCGAAAAATCGAGGGCAACTTCTACCAATGCTTCATCTAGGGGGGCAATAAAATGGCCGAAGCGGCGAATTCCTTTGCGATCGCCGAGCGCTTTGGCAAACGCCTGACCCAAGGTAATGCCTACATCTTCGTTGGTGTGATGATCATCGATATGGATATCGCCTGTGGCCTGAATGGTGAGATCGATCAAGCCGTGGGCGCTGATTTGATCCAGCATGTGATCGAGAAAAGGAACGCCCGTCCGGTTGCTGGCTAGTCCTTGACCGTCCAAGTTCAGCGACACTGAGACATCGGTTTCGTGGGTGGTACGGCTAACGGTTGCCGTGCGCTCGGCGCTAAGGGTCAATGGAAGCGGCGTCTCGTGGGTTTGCATGAACGTGAACCAATCTCAGAAACAATTCTATTATCACGCTTTGGTGACCGCTACAGGCTTTCCAGTTGCGATCGCGGGTTAAAACTTCGGGCGGCTGCAATTTTTTCGTAGTGCTCCCGTTCTGCGGCACTGAGATCCTTCGGGGGCACAATCTGAATTTTGAGCAGTTGATCGCCATTCCCACCCTTCGCCAGAGGCCATCCCTTCCCTCGCAGTCGTAAGGACTGCCCCGATTTGATTCCGGCTGGAATATTGACCTGAACCATTCCTGTGGGCGTGGGCACGTCAATTTTGGCACCGAGCACTGCCTCGTCTGGTGCAATGGGTAAATCGCAGACGAGCTGATCACCCTCGAACTTAAAGAATTTGTGAGGCTGGAGCTTCACGCTCAGGTATAAATCGCCTCGCTGTTGGGTGGCTGGGTTGAGTTGACCTTTACCACGCAAGCGAATCCGGCTACCGGGTTTAGCACCAGCGGGAATCCGCACGTTCAAACTTTCTTGGGTGCTCAACAACAGCCGCTTCTC
>DATNQK010000763.1:0-2952 GCA_036704065.1 Stenomitos sp. | reverse complement strand
GCATCTTTCGCCCGAAGCTGTAGACCAGTTGCTGGAATCGGCCAAGTCTACGTTTTCTGAATGGGGCATTGTGGCTGAAACACTGCACCGGAGAGGCAAGGTTGCCTTCTGTATTTGTGATGTGGCCGACGAAATGAGTGTAGATCTCATTGTGATGGGTTGCCGTGGCATTGGCTTAACCGAAGGCGGTGCCCAAGAAAGCATCAGCAATCGCGTGATTAATTTATCGCCCTGTCCGGTACTGGTTGTCCCTTAGACGCGGTGTGCATAGGTTAATGATGGGTCGGCTCCATCATCTGGTTTGCATACCAGTCGTGGCCCCTCAAATCAGTACACTAGCTAAGTATCCTGACCAGGAAGGAGTGAATCTGTGTTAAAGCTTTATGGTGGTGCCCGCAGTCGTGCTTCGATTGTGCAGTGGTACCTGGAAGAATTAGGCGTTCCCTACGAATTCGTCAAGCTAGATATGCAGGCTGGCGAACATCGTCAACCTGAGTTTTTGGCCTTAAACCCGATGGGTAAGGTTCCTGTAATTCAAGATGGCGACTTTGTGCTGTCTGAGTCGGGGGCGATTCTGCTCTATTTAGCGCAAAAGTACGACGCTAGCTATCCGTCTACGCCGGAAGACCAGGCAGTCTTCACACAGTGGGTGCTCTTTGCCAACTCCACACTGTCTACGGGTGTGTTTATGGAGTCTACCCGTGATCGCGAAACACCGATTTTAATGGGGCCACTCAGTGATCGCCTGCAACAGCATCCCTTCATGATGGGCGATACATTCAGTGTGGTTGATGTGGGCGTCGGTTCAGTATTGGCCTACATTCCCATGATGTTGCCGGTTGACCTCAGTCCTTACCCTGGCGTCGTTGCCTACACCCAGCGCTTGGCCGAGCGACCTGCGTTCCAAAAGTCGATTTTGAATCGCAGTGTTAACTAGCAACCAAGCCTCAACCTAAATCTCAATTTCAGCAACGTCTAGAGCAGGCATTTCCAGGAACTATAGACTGAAATGCCTGCTCTCAAAGCCACTGGCAGACTCACACTAATCAACCAACTCGCGTCCCTTGGTTTCAATGACCCAGGGCAGTGCCAATAGGCCGACAAGGGGAATGAACCCCATGATAAACAGCAACTCGAAGGCACTCTGTAAGGCATTGGCCTGTTGCGAGGCAATATAACCCACTAAAAATGGCCCAATGGCAGTTACAATGCGGCCAGCGTTGTAGCAAAACCCTGACCCTGTTGCCCTAAGTCGTGTGGGAAAGAGTTCTGGCAGGTAATAGGTAAAGCTGCCAAAGATGCCAAAGACCGTTAAACCAATGCCAAAATACAACCCTGACCAAAGGGCAATCTTGGGTTCAGGAGAACTGCCAAAGGCGACCGTTACGGCGATCGCTGAGAGCACAAAATAAACACTGAACATCAGCCGTCGGCCCAAGTATTTTGCCGCAGGGATAGTCAGGAGTGTACCGATTAAGCCACCTGTATTAAAGCTATAGGTGATAGAGGCTTTCCAGTGCTCAATCAGAACTTGCGTGGCTTGGATGTCGTTGGCTTTGGCTGCGGTTTGGGCGAGACCAGCAGCCACCACTGGAATAAAGGCATTACAGCTCCACCACGTCAGCAAGGCAATTAGCGTCATCATTAAGCCGCTAAAGGTGGCAGCACGGTTTTTGGTTGCAAATAGCTCTTTGAGTTGAGGGGGCTTGGCTTGGCTCGCTGCTTGCTGCCACCGTTCGGGTTCTTTGACCAACGCTGCAATGACAAAGGCAATCATCGCTGGAATTAAACCGCACAGGAATACATAACGCCAGGAGGTTTGCGGTTGGTCTGGCATCAGAACACCTGCAATTTGAGAATTGATAAAGGTGGCTAAAAATAACCCCATTGGTGCTGAGGTATAAAGCAATGCACCTGCCTCAACCCGATGACGCTCCGGTACGGTTTCGGCCACCATTGAGGCACCCGCCGCCCATTCGCCACCAATGCCAAGGCTGGCCACAATCCGACACAGAATTAAAACCCCCATGTTGGGTGCAAAGGCACAGGCAAAAGTCCCCAAGGAATAGAGCAACATGGTCAGAAGCAGTGTTTTGGTGCGACCAATGCGATCGCCCACATACCCAAACACAATGCCTCCCAAGGCCCAGCCGATCAGGAGGATAGAGGTTAATAGTCCAGTCCAAAACAAGGTTTGGGCTTTGGCTACAGGTGATCCAATTTCCAGTCCCAACAGAGTGGGGACACAATTAGGCGCGACATAATTAAACAGCAGACCCACAAAAACATTGAAGCCCCAACCCAACCATGCCGCAAACAGGACAGTCCATTGATAACGCGTTAATCGCAGCATTTTTTAAGCTCGATATTGTGCCAGAACCATAGATAAGTGCAATTTTTAAGCGTAATCACCCCAGGGCCGGTTTGCTTGTTGCTGTCCGGCAAGGTGTGGGGTCGGTGAATGAGCGCGTTCACAAAGCGGTTTGCTTTGTCAAACCTCTAGCGATACAACCTGAAGCGATCCCCTGCCATTGATAATAAGAGAGCACTGGTTCTGCACGATAGATTTTGCACGGTCAATCATGGGTTATTACGTCTCGCCTCGCTTTCTGGATAAACTTGCCATCCACATTGCCAAAAATTTTATGGACTTGCCCGATGTGCGAGTGCCGTTGATTTTAGGGGTACATGGCCGTAAGGGGGAAGGCAAGTCGTTTCAGTGCGAACTGGTCTTTAAGTTAATGGGCATTGAACCCGTGCGGATGTCGGCAGGGGAACTGGAAAGCGCCGATGCTGGCGACCCGGTGCGCTTAATTCGTACCCGCTATCGCGAAGCGGGGGATCTGATTAAGGTGCGCGGCAAGATGTGTGTGTTGCTGATTAATGATTTGGATGCTGGCGCTGGACGGGTTGATAAGACCACGCAATACACCGTCAATACGCAGTTGGTGA
>DATNQK010000762.1:0-12125 GCA_036704065.1 Stenomitos sp. | reverse complement strand
GATGCCCTTGTCGTCGGGATTATCGATACTGTCAACCTGGATAATCGGCAGCTTTATAGCAAAAGAGAACAGTATTAACGGCGACTCTGTTTGTGTCAGGGTCCAGGGTCTAAATTCTCTGGCACATCAGTGCATGCGATCGCAAGCAACAGAGTTGCATCATTACAGTTAGGAGATTTCATTCATGGTTGTCCAAGGCATAGCGGCTCCTCCGACACCTTGGTCTAAGAGCTTGACTACCCCCCAGATTGACCCTTCGGCCTACATCTACTCCGACATCAACATCATTGGCGATGTTCGGATCGGCTCCAATGTCATGATTGCCCCAGGCACCTCCATTCGTGCCGACGAAGGAACTCCTTTCTCTATTGGTGCGAGCACCAACATTCAAGACGGGGTTGTCATCCACGGTCTTGAAAAAGGCCGCGTCAAAGGAGACGACGGCAACGATTATTCGGTTTGGATTGGTCACAGTTCTTCAATTACCCACATGGCACTCATTCATGGGCCAGCCTATGTGGGCGATAACTGTTTCATCGGTTTCCGCTCTACCGTATTTAACGCACGGGTAAACAAAGGCTGCATCGTCATGATGCACGCACTGATTCAGGATGTAGAAATTCCAGCGGGTAAATTTGTACCCTCTGGTTCGATCATTACCACTCAGCAACAAGCCAATCGTTTACCTGACGTTCAACCGGCCGATATCGAATTTGCCACTCATGTGATTGGCATTAACCAATCGTTGCGCTCAGGTTACCGCTGTGCCGACGATATCGAGTGCATTAGACCCATCGTCAATGCACCCATCCGGGATGAATCTACTGGAAATGGCTCTAATGGAGGATCTGCCGCAGTGGCAATAGGAACAAATTATCTCAGTGCTGACGCTGTCGAGCAGGTACGTCAGCTCTTAATTCAGGGGTACACCATCGGCACCGAACATGCCGATAAACGTCGATTCCGCGCCAGTGCTTGGAATAGCTGCAAACCCATCTCAGCAACCCGCGAACCAGATGTGCTAGCCGCTCTAGAAGCTTGCATGGCAGAACATGCAGGCGAATACGTGCGGGTTGTGGGCATTGACCCTAAAGCCAAGCGGCGCGTAGCTGAATTGGTGATTCAGCGGCCCGATGGCAACAATAGCGTTGCCCCCTCGCCCCGTCGCGCCAGCGCGGCAGCAGCAACATCCTCTGCTAGCGCAAGTACAGGAAGCGTTGGCTCAGATGTAGCGTCTCAAGTGCGCAGCCTATTGGCTCAAGGGTACCAACTGAGAACAGAGCATGCTGACAAGCGTCGGTTCCGTGCCAGTGCTTGGACCAGCGGCCCCTCTCTGAATGCTCGGCAAGAATCTGCCGCACTATCCGAGTTAGATGGCATCCTAGCTCAATATCCAGGACAGTACGTTCGCTTAGTGGGTATCGACGCCAACGCCAAGCGCCGCGTAGCCGAAATCATTGTGCAACGCCCCGATGGCAAAGTTGCCACGAGTGCTGCTTCAGGCTCCGGTTATAGCTCATCCGTTGCTGCTTCTGGCAGTGTCGCGGTCAGCTCCGATACAGCTAGCCAAGTGCGCAATTTACTGGCTCAAGGGTATCAATTGCGAACCGAGTACGCCGACAAGCGGCGATTCCGCGCCAGTGCTTGGACCAGCGGCCCCTCCATTAACGCCCGTCAAGAATCTGCAGTACTCGCTGAGTTAGCTCACATTAGTGCGCAGTACCCTGGCCACTATGTGCGCCTAGTTGGCATTGATGCTAAGGCGAAGCGTCGGGTTGCTGAACTGATTGTGCAACGTCCAGATGAGCCTGCCACCCGCTCTGCGGCTGGGGCCTCTGCAACATCCGCACCTGCTCGTTCCGTGGCATCTTCCCCTGCTGCCCATGCAGCACCTGCCTCTACAGGCGGTAGCCGATTAGATGCTGAAGTCGTCTCTCAAATCCGACAACTGTTAAGCCAGGGTTACAAAATCGGCACCGAACATGCTGATAAGCGTCGGTTCCGCGCCAGCGCTTGGAACAGTTGCTCTCCCATCACCTCCTCTCGTGAAGGTGAAGTTGTAGCTGCACTAGAAAACTGCATGGCTGAACATGCAGGCGAATATGTGCGGTTAATCGGGATTGATACGAAGGCAAAACGACGGGTACTGGAATCGATTATTCAGCGACCCTAGTTGAGTATTGGCTCCTGTAGACCGTTGAAAGAGAGGAGGCGTTGGCAAGAAAAACCCCGTTGACACTACAGTTTTCTTGCTTGGCGCTTCCTTTTCTCTTTTAAGTTTCCTTTTGTTGTTTAACTACCTCCTTTTGGTTTCCGATTCAATGTATTTGCCGCCGCTTCAGGCTAAAGACGATGCCCACGTTGCTGTGAGTGGCAATGTTACGATTCACCCCAGTGCTGTAATTGCACCTGGCGTTTTACTACAGGCTGCGCCTGAAGGCCACATTGTCATTGGAGCTGGGGCCTGTATTGGAATGGGAGTGGTGCTACATGCCTACGCGGGCACAATTGAAATCCAAGAGGGGGCAAGCTTAGGGGCTGGCGTCCTAATGGTAGGGAGCGGCACGATAGGCACCAATGCTTGTGTTGGATCTTCAAGCACGATCCTCAATGCCTCTATCCAGAGTCATGAGCTAGTCCCTTCAGGTACGATATTGGGCGATCGCAGCCGTCAAATTGCCGTTGAACCAGAGCCCAAACCGTCTGCACCCCCGGCTCCAGTCGCCACACCCACCCCTGAGGTACAAACAACCGTAGAAGCAGACCCCTGGGGAAATACACCACCTGCGCCAGAACCAGAAACTCAACCAGTTGCAGATCCCAGCCCAGAGACAACTGTCATCAATCCAGACATCGACCCTAAGGCCAAATCTACTGCCTATGGACAATCCTATGTCAACGACTTGCTGTCCACTCTTTTACCGCACCGCAATCAACAATTTTCGCCCCCGTCGTCATGATCATGCGCGGTTATCGAGATGTGCCGCTAGAGTAGAGAGGAAGCAATCCCATTGAGATCGTCAATGCGCGCAGACCGAGCCCCCCGCCACTCTATTAAAGAAACAGCCCTAGGCCTTGTTTCAACCCAGAGCTTCCCTGCCATTGTTGGCACCGCAGACATGATGATTAAATCCGCGGGAGTCACGCTCGTCGGCTATGAAAAAACAGGGAGCGGCTTTTGCACCGCCATTGTACGCGGCGGCATTGCCGATGTCAGGCTTGCCGTACAGGTGGGTGAAGAAACAGCCCTTAAGTTTGGGCAGTACGTCTCTAGCCTAGTCCTGGCTCGCCCCTTACCCAACCTTGAAGCAGTTCTACCAATTAGCGCGCGGATGCTGCAATTGTCCCAAAACGGCAGCGTGAGCAAGCTCAGTAATCAGGCCATTGGTCTTTTGGAAACCCGTGGGTTCCCCGCAATGGTGGGTGCCGCAGATATCATGATGAAGTCTGCTGAGGTGCAAATTTCTGCCTACGAAACCATTGGCGCAGGATTGTGTACCGTGATCATTCGCGGCTCCGTGGCGGATGTAGCCGTAGCCATTGAAGCAGGGATGCATGAAGCAGAGCGGATTGGAGAACTGAATGCCGTTATGGTCATTCCACGCCCCCTCGACGATTTAGAACAAACGTTACCCATCGCCAGTTGTTGGCTGGAAAAACCAGAACCCTTAACGATTCCCATCAAGATCAAAACGAAAGAGCGAGAACTGGTTGAGTTGTCGGAACGGCAAGACATTCCCACTTCGATTGAAAATCGCGCTCAGGTCAAACCACCGCGATCGCCCAAGCGCGAATAAAAACTGCCTTAAGAATCTAGCTCCTACACAGGATAGGCGATGTTCACCCGTGAGAGATGGCTTGGGCGATCGCCTCTGCCACTTGATCGCTATGCCAATAACTGCCGTGAGCATCACCCCCATGCAATAGCGCCAAGGCCGTTTGACTCAAGGGCTCGTTCAAAAAGTCGAATAGGCTAGCGTTATGCGTCAAAATATCTTGAAATTCCATAGACTGGCCTTGAGGATCCACCATGCTCATCAGCAGTTCCTTCAGCGGATACGCCACTGGATCGCCGGGATGGATAAAGTTTCGCCAAGTCAGCTTCTTACCCTGACGCGCCTGACTTAAAGCTTGAAGCAGGTCTTGCAGTTTGGGCGTAATATCATGGGTGCTCTGAACTCGAAGACCCACAGCATTATCTTCATCTGGTTGGGCGATGTCCGTCAAACTGAAAATGGCAATGGGCGAACCCATCGTATGCAAACTGGCAAGCTTCACCCCGTCTTGGGCTGTCCCCACATCCCCTTCAATACCGAATATTGCATTGCGAATTTGCATCACATCTTGATGACCTGGTGCATTGATATCATCCCATCGAGACGCGAATAAAATGTCAAACAAGATCACCGTTCCCCAACTGTGGGTGATCAGATGCATTCTATCTTCCGAGGTATAACCGCTCAGACCCTGAAGGGCTTGTTCTTTAATTTGTTGAACAACTTGAGCACCGACCGCCCGACTAATGTATAGAGCGGCGTCTCCCACAAATTGCAAAATCTGTTTACTGCGAAAGTCTCGAAACCACATTTTTTGCCATAGAGGGGAAAGCTCCATGGTTGAGAGAAGATCTTTCTCCGCCTTAATATTTACATTGCCCCAATAAAGCGGTATCGAAATTAGCTTTTGGGATGAGGGCTCAAGCTTTCGGCTAATCTTTTCAAATAAATCTTCTGCATAAGTCGGTTCTTCAACAACTTCGCGAGTATTGACTCCATGAATGAACACAATATAGTCTTTCATAACAGTTTCCTATTCCAATAACAAATAGCTACTTCCTTCCCCGAACGAAGAAAGAACAATAAAACAGCTAGTTTTGGGCTTCATTGATATCCAACCTAGATTTCCAAACTTAGCTTAAATAGACAGCCAAGTCCAAAATTCAACAAAGTATTTAGATAGCAATACTTTGGGCAATGTTAGAAGGAAGAAGTCGGATATAGGGAGTATCACTTTCAGCATTTCTCTGAGCAATTTTTGACTCAATCGCATGCAGATTGACATCTTGAAAAGTCTGGAAAACCCGACGAGCCTTGGCATCTTTGAATGGATTCGCCATTGTTAACAAAGAAGGACTGCTATGGGGCACTGGCATACTCAGTGCTTTAACCAAAATCATCTGCTTGATGGTCTGCAACCGATTGGGTAAGCGCTGAACCAACTCAACGGGTTCTGGCTTTTGTTGCAGCAGATCGTCAAAGGGTTGATACATGGCAAAGGGCATGTTAGGCACCCATGCTGCATACTCATACTGGCCAAAGTTAACCGCTGAGTGCTGGGCAGTGGCCGTAAAAATGATGGTGGTGAGAATCGCAACTAGATCATCTCGATCCGTGAGTAATCCTGAAAGCTGCTCGGCTTTCTCAGGTGGCAACAGCCCTTGAATACGGCCAAAATCTGGGCTAATGAGTTCCTGTATCCAACTCTGAAGTTGGCGATCGCCCGCCATCTCTTCTGCGCCAGCATAGACTAACCCGACAATTTCAGAGACATAGGTTTGGATGGCATTCCAGACCATCACTGCATCGTCACGATAATGATAATGGGGCAGATCATTCACATCACGAGCCGCTAAATCGTAAGGCAACGCAGTACGGTAAAACAGATAAGGATCACCCACATAGTTATTCCCCTTACCCGTGTAAGCGCGACACAATAACTCATTAGAGCCTGTGTACCCTAGCGCACCCGTTTCGTCAAAAAAGCCATCATGTCCCAAGAAAATGCCACGGGCCATTTCGTTAATGGCAAAGGTGTTAAAGAAATGGGGTTGGAGTAACTGAAAAATGAGATGATCTGGCGAAAATTGACGATAGGTACAGACCCCAAAGGTTTCCACCACCAGATGGGTGTTGAGCAAATGAGACACAATACCTTGGTAGGCAATTTCAGCACTAGACACCGCAACCTTAGCGGTTAACCAAGCTTGAGGATCAGACGAAGGTGTAAAGATTGGATTCACACTGAGATCTTGGGAAGATTCGTCTTGCTTCAGCCGAATCGCAAGCGGCATCAATTTCCCTTGGGAATCAACCTGCAATAAACACAGCGGCGCAACGGCATATTTCCCCAACTGGTCCTCTAGTTCAGGCGTTAAAATATCGCTCAAAATAGAGAAATCGAGTAGATACAGTTGATTGTTTTCTAGCTTTGTCGCTAAGGTTGTGCCACCGAGAAGGTCACCTACCAGAGCATCCGTAACCGGAAATTTTCCTTCTACACTCAAATCCTCAGGGCGGCATTTTCGTAAAAATGCTGGATTAATTCCTGCTATCCTAGCTTGGCCAAACTCACGATCTGTCTGCCAAGTATCCGCAACCCGAGGCCGGGGAAAACTCGTCCAAGGCTTAAAGAGATATTCAAAATCTTCTAGCCTATGCCACTGGTTGACAACCTTAATAATCTCAGCAATTCCCAAGTCAGCAGTTTTCTGGAACCTGGTTTTTCCCAGTCGAATTCGTTTTAAGCCATAGAAGAATTCCCCCAAGATAAAACCCAAAACACCTTTCGCAACAATGCCATCAAACTTAATAATTTTGGCCAAGGAAAAACCTTGTTTTTCAGGTAGTTCTTGAATATGGGGTGGCACGTAATCGGGTGTAGATTCCCAAACATAGCGATCCGTAGCACCAAGGTTAGAGAGTGCAGAACACATGTACTTGCTCCAAATTAAGCGTTCAGCAATACAGTGGGCGTAGAATGGCAAACACGCAGCAATGCTTAACTGGAAAAACTCTTACAATAAAAGTTTTTCTCTTAACTCAATAACATAAAGACATCTAGCAATAAAACAATAGACTAAGAATAAAATTAATCCGTTCCCAAGATTGATATCCTAATGCAATAGCCTCAGATTCAATGCCGATATAATAGCCTTCTAGCGAATCTTTATTAAAGCTGACCTCAAAAGACATGAATCGTAAACTAATCGGCAACTAAAGGAGCTTATTGCTTTACGAAATTTCATGAAGTCTACCTAGCATTGTTTAATTTCTAGCCCTAGCAGACCGCTGATAGAACACAAACATTTCTGGATAATGAGGGAAACATTATGGTTGATCAAACCCACAGTTTTATTGCTCAGTTTCAGGAGGCAGCCGCCCAAGCTGAGAACCCAAAAGCTGCTGCCCAAGCGCAAATGCAACTCATTGGTCAGTGGATAGCCGTGTGCCCATTGGAATTTTTCAGCGAACTTCGAGAACACGCTCCTATTCTTGCAGCACCAGCTTTTACCTTGGTGACACGGTATGCGGATGTGCAACAGGTTCTAACACTCAACGATATTTTTACCACCGACTTACTCAAACACAATATGGAGCAATTTATCGGTAATACAGTGGTAGAACTTCCGCCTTCGCCAGAATATGAGCGACGCAAATCGATTTTGCGCTTGGCTTTCCCGATGCAAGATTTAGAACGCTACCGCCAGATTCTGATTGAAGAAGCCGCCCTGTTGCTCAAGCGCGTAGATCTTCAAACTGGATTTGATGTCACAGACTACGCTAAAAAATTGCCCGCTGCCGCGATGTCACGCTATCTAGGGTTGGGAGAGCTCCCCGTCGATCAAGTGGTGCAGTGGATGCATGACATTAATGAGGGGGCGGTTCGAAACCTTGCCAATCTACCTCGGTTAAATGAACCCGCCGCCGCCGCCAGCGCCGCAGTTAAGCCACTGATTCGCGACATTCTAGAACGTACTCGCAAGCGAATGAAGGGACAAAACTCAACCCCTTCTTTCTGGCAACGCTTATTTAAACCGCAACCAGCGATCGCACCTTCTTCCTTATCTGACCCACCAACGGTTCTAGAGCGTTATTTACACATGCAATCGGTTGCATCAACCTTTACTGCCGATGAAGACATCATCAGCAGTTTGCTTTTTATGCTGTCAGCTTGTATAGATTTAACCGCCACTGCCATTACCAATGTGGTGGTGGAGTTATTGCACCGACCCAACATTCTGCAAGAAGCGATCGCCGCAGCCCAGAACAACAAAGACACTGAATTGGCAGGATATATATGGGAAGCACTCCGCTTTAGACAACCCTCTCCTGGCGTGATTAACACTTGCGTGCAAGACTACACCTTGGGCAAAGGTACTCCCTACGCCCAAACCATTCCCGCAGGCACACAGGTCATGGCGTGCAGTATCTCCGCAATGCACGATCCAAGCGTGATTGATCAACCAACTGAATTTATCGTCGGTAGACCTGCACACTTGGCTTACACCTTCTTTGAAGCAGGCTTGCACACCTGCCACGGTAAATACTTTTCTCAAGTGCAGATTCCGCTAGCTGTCCAACAGATCCTGAAGCTAGGCACCCCATCCCCAATCGATCCACTCCCTAAGCTGCAAGGCTATCCCACACAACCGTTTCGGATTCGAGTGGCCTCCTAAAGCCAGTATTCACGCTATTCCCCATTGAGCCATTCAAAGAGCGTTGTAGAACGCACACAGGTTCACCACCGAAAATTACAGAGACTCATGCGAGATTGTTTTAAGCTGAAGGAGGAAAACCCACAGCGGCTAAATCTGAGGAGCAAACTGAACAATGGCAACCTGGCAATGTGTGAAAAATTGTGGGGCCTGTTGCCATCTCGATCCGAGCGATCGCCCCGAACTTGACGAGTATCTAGAGCCCGATGAGCTTGCGCTTTACTTGAGCTTGGTCGGAGAAGACGGCTGGTGTATTCACTTCAATCAAGAGACTCGCGATTGTCAAGTCTATGAGAAACGCCCAAACTTCTGCCGCGTCCGCGCCGATACATTTGGGCAGATGTTTGGCATTGAACCAGAAGAACTCAACGATTTCGCAATTGAGTGCTGTCGAGAACAGATTGAAGGGGTCTACGGCGATCGCAGCTTAGAAAGCCTACGATTCGAGCGGGAAATCGGCTTCAGTCTTTAACAGCGCTTCCTTAGAAGAGATAAAAGTCCAAAAACAGACTTAAAAGGTGTATAAAGCTTGAATAAATACACACCGCAGCTTTAAACCTATCCTCATTGATCCTGCAATAGAATCCTAGTGCTTCTAAGTAATTGTTCAGACTAGGTTGCTCTAAATCCCTTTAAAATTGCGGATGCGTAAATACA
Organism: Stenomitos sp.; assembly: GCA_036704065.1. GTDB lineage: Bacteria > Cyanobacteriota > Cyanobacteriia > Thermosynechococcales > Thermosynechococcaceae > JAAURS01. Next base: position 2,974 of record DATNQK010000762.1, on the reverse strand, counting down.
CGGAAGTAAGATGCAGCCTAGATTTGGGCTGCATAGCATCTGCCCTCATCAGCAAAAGTAGCATACACCTTATCTAGCAAGGGGTAGAGGCGATTGCTCTCCTACTCTATGTACAGACCTTATATATATCTAAGCATTATTGCGGATTGCCCCCCAGAACTTAAGCTCAGAAAAATCCGTGTATTTGCTCATGTAGAACTTAGGTTTAGCCCAGATAATCGAAGCTGAGGGTAAAGAACAAACCTAGTTATTACTCAAAGCAAAAGGTTGTGACGCTCTCCAAAAACCAATCAAGGTAGGTGAGAACATGTCAGTAATTGAAACGATAGAATTTCAGCTACTCAGTGTTTGGTTTATCAGTTTCATATTTGGCTTCTTCCTTTCCTTGGAAGAAATCAACAATGGTTAAATTAGCTACCAAAACATACGCTATCTTATTCTAATTTTTAAGAGCCATGACAAACGCAACAGCTGTTACAGTGCTCCCAACTATTCAGTCCTCTCCTACCTTGCCTACATCCTTGAAGAACCTGATTCAAAAACTGGCTAACCCCCTTTTTAGACGCATCGAATTCAAAGATCCTGCAACAGCGCACTTAATTTGCACTTTAATCCCCGCTTACTGCCCTTTTGAACGGGATGTGAAAATGTTTGGCCATATGCTGTTTCACATTCCAGCACTGTGCAAGTTAAATCCAGTATATGAGCAGCTTGTAGAACTCCGATTTCGAGCCTTGAGTTTCCTGGCAGATGAATGTGGCGAAGACGTCACTCCTTACTGTCAATAGAGTTTTGACCCACCAGACAACCGCTCTACTTGCCACTGGTGCAGCTTAGTTTTATCTCTCCTTCTCGATAGTGATGATGAAGTTTATTCATCATCACTTTTTTTATTATTGATCTGCCTATGACCTTGCCCTTAAATTCAACTCTCTAGCGCTTTGGTCAAACTCCCTTAGAGATACAAATAACAGGGATAGAAATAATGCTTACCTAAACGTTCGGCAGGATCCTAGAGCAAAACTTTATTCGAACTCAACCCAAATAAAAACCTGCTAAGCAGAAGCTTTGCAGGTTGAGTACAAATTTGTTATCCAGAGAGACTTAAGGATTCACACAAAGAAGAATCTGAAATCAGAAAAGCCTAAACCTTTTGGATTGTTCAGCTTAACTATATCCATTAGGTTAAGGCTCTGATTTAGTGGATTATTAAATAATATTTAATCGATATTTAATTCACCCATACCCCAACTCAAGCATAGGTTCTCTAGAGTTCTGTAGCAGACTTTCCAGCCGTTGCTAAAGCCTGACCCGTATAGTCTTGCTTCCCTTCATTTACAAGATATGCAGCACCTGCACCAATCAGCTCTGCCACAATCGTCACCAAACGATAAACCGTCACACAACCGAGCAATAAGCTCGGTGATAGATCGCCATTTAGAACATGCAACGCAGACGTTTCAAAAACCCCTAAACCACCTGGAGAAGGAATAACCAAACTCATCAGCCAGGCAAAGCTAAAGCCACTCATTAAAGGTCGCAGCAACTCCCATGTAATGGGGGTAAACGCTAAAACAATGCAAATAAAGGTAATACTGCGAAGTGCCATAAATGCTAAGGCACCCAGTAAAACAGTCAGTGGATAGTGGCGAACAGCACCCGCCGTAGATTCTTTGCCTTGGCATGTACGCCAAAACTGCCACACTCGATTCACGATTCGCGGATGAACAGCCAACAAAATGGCCATCAGGGCAACAATTAAAATATTGGAAGCTGACCCATGCCACAAGGCCAGTCCTAACCCTCCAGCCATAATGAACAGCGGTTCTAAAATAACGCTGAGGGTCGCAAGTTCTAGGCCAATTCCTCGCTGTTGGGCTGCACGTACACGCCCATATAAGTGCCAGATACTTCCTGGCAAGTATTTTGCTGGTGCATTTTTCAGAAGGGTTACAATTGCCCACCGTTTTGGCACTGGGTTGCGCAATAGCCCCAGGATTAAACCCCAAACGAGGGCTGACCAAAGTTGAGCCATCACGGCAATGACAACTGCTAGAACCACATAAAGCCAAGCTTGCGGCTGTAAATGGAGTGCGCTGACACCTTTCCAGTTCTCAAGTAGAGTTTTACTGAGGAAGAGGCCTGCAGCCCCTAAAATACCCCATCGACTTATCCACCGCAGGAAACGCTTCATGGCGCCAATCCTTGCTTTCAGCTTTCTATTGGTTAGCTTTAGTGTGCCCGTCTGTTGGCGACCTTTGCATACTAGCGCATGGAATTGGAAGCCGCCGCAATAATCAATGCTTCCTCATCTGTTCTTAACCTTCCAGCGAGCCATCTGCAGTGAGCAAGACACGATAAAGGTCAGGACGGCGATCGCGGAAAAAGCCAAAACCCGCCCGATATTGAGCAATTAAGTCCAAATCGAAGGTGCTCATAATAATTCCTTCATCGGTACGGCCTAGCTCCGCCACCTTATCGCCTCGGTGATCGGCAATGAAAGAATGTCCATAGAACGTCAGTTCTCCCTCAATACCAATCCGGTTTGCAGCCACAACCGGAATCGCATTGGCAACTGCATGGCCAATCATGACTCGTTGCCACGGATCTTTGGTGTCGAGCGTTACATCATAGGGTTCACTCCCAATGGCCGTGGGATACAGCAACACTTCAGCCCCCATTAACACCATCGCCCGTGCACATTCAGGGAACCACTGATCCCAGCAAATGCCAACGCCAAGGGTACCAAAACGCGTCTGCCAAACCTTAAATCCAGTATTGCCAGGGCGAAAATAATACTTTTCTTCATACCCAGGCCCATCGGGAATATGGCTTTTACGATAGACGCCCAACAGTGTTCCGTCGCAATCAATCATGGCAACGCTGTTATAGTAAGCAGGCCCAGACTGCTCAAAAAACGAGACGGGAATTACCACACCCAGTTCTGCGGCCAGCGATTGGAACTCGGCTAAGG
>DATNQK010000761.1:0-8240 GCA_036704065.1 Stenomitos sp. | reverse complement strand
AGCCACAGCAGCACCCACACCGTGCAGAACCACACCAGCGGCAACCACGACCGAAGGGTACGACCAAAGGCTTGACGACGCACCCAACAGCCCAGTTGGATTGCACCCATCCCCACGGCGGCAATGGCTACTAACCACAGGCTAGAGGACCATCCTGTCGGCAGAGCCGCGAGCGCCAATCCACCGCCTATACCACCCATAAGGGTAAAGGCACGACGGGGCCAAGGATGAATCACGTTCCAAGAGGCAGCAACAACCCCCAGGCAAAGCCCCAACGCCAACCATAGACGCCAAATTTGCTCCACAGGATAGCGACCCACGAGGATCAGGCGCAGATTGGCGGTGACGACTTGCCATTGCGCTTGGGTAAATACCCAGTGCAGAATATTCTGCAATCCAAAGCCAATGCCGCCCAAACAAACAAGGGTGAGGCAGGTATTGAACCCACTATTAAAGAGGTTCTGTCGCATCCAAATCCAGGCTGGGTGGATACCTGCAACGACAGCGGGAGGTTTAAATCGAGGGAACCAAGGCGGCATGGGTCACAATTAACGTTCGACAATTTGCATGCGGCGATTGTAAACATTCATCACCAAGGCAATACTGAGGCTGATGATTAAATAGGTCAACATCAACAGCAAAATGACCTCAATGGCACGGCCTGTTTGGTTGTAGGTGGTAGAGGCCACAGCGTATAAGTCAGGATAGCCTACGGCGATCGCCAAGCTAGAGTTTTTGGCGAGGTTCAAGTATTGGCTGGTTAACGGTGGAATCATAATCCGCATGGCTTGAGGCAGAATGATTAACCGCAGCGTTTCGCCTGAAGGTAAACCCAGCGATCGCGCTGCTTCCCATTGCCCTTTAGGCACCGCTAGAATACTGCCGCGTACAATCTCTGCAATAAAGGCAGCCGTGTAGAAGGTAAGACCTAAGAGTAAAGCCGAATATTCTGGCGTTAATAACAGCCCAGAGGAAATGGTTTGATCCCCTTGCACCGCAGGCCAATCGAAGCGCAAGGGCAGTTCTTTGGTAAACACCCAAGCCATAGAGGCCCAAAACAAAAGTGTGACAATGACCATCGACCAGGGATTGATGGGTTCTCCCTGCTCAGTTTGCCGCCGTCGTTGGATGCGCCAGACCCAGCGCCCACAGACCACGCCAATGCCTAAACAGATGATCCAAGGCACAATGCTCAGGCGTGGCAAGAAGTTCGGCAGCAATAACCCGCGTTGGCTGAAGGATATTTCCCCGAGCACACGGAACCGTTGCTCAAAGGATGGGCCGCCAAGAAACACAGCAAAGTACCAGAAGACAAGCTGTAGCAAGAGCGGCGTATTGCGTAACACCTCAACGTAAATCGTGCCGAGTTGTCGCACAAGCCAGTTGGAAGACAGACGAGCAATTCCAACGCCGCACCCCACCAGGGTGGCCCACACTAGCCCTAACACCATAATGCGAAGGGAATTGACGAGCCCCACCGTTAACGCGGCCCCATAGGTATCAGTGGGTTGATAGGCCAACAACGTTTCGCCAATGTTAAACCCAGCTTGGCCCTGCAAAAAGTCGAACCCAAAGCCCAGTTGTTTTTGTTGCAGATTGGCGGTCAAATTGGCCATCCCAAAGGCGATCGCCATACCCAGTCCAGCTAAGACCAGGCACTGAATGGCCCAGGGCCAAAATTTAGGATGATCCCAGAGGTAGGAGCGCTCCGCTTTCATGGGGCAGTTTTTTTTAACTCAACAACGCAACTCTTGAGACTTTAGCAAAGCTGGAAGCAAAAAAATGGTAGCGTGAGGGTTCAACCCTTGCCCCTCTGTGCGAGGTCGCCCATGACCGCCCCAGTCCTGAGTCGGATTGAAATTTTCCCGATTAAATCTCTGGACGGCTTAGTCTTAGACCAGGCTGAACTATTGCCCAGTGGTGCCCTGAAAGGCGATCGCCAGTACGCTATCCTAGACGCCCAAGGCCGCTTTGTAAACGGTAAAGCCACACCGCTGGTGCATCGACTGCGAACCACCTTCAGTGCAGACTTAACCACCGTAACCCTACAAGTCCAGGATACGAACCAGCGCGAAACCTTTGCCTTATTGCCGCATCGGACAGAACTAGAGGCGTGGCTCAGCAACTTTTTTCAGCAGTCCGTCACCGTAACTGAAAATACCAACACTGGATTTCCAGATGATCTGAATGCACCCGGCCCAACCCTAATTTCAACCGCCACCTTGGCAACGGTCGCCTCCTGGTTTCCAGAACTCACAATTGCAGAAATGCGCCGTCGCTTTCGCACCAACTTGGAGATTGACCACACGCCCCCATTTTGGGAAGAACAGCTCTACGGCGAACCCGACTGCGACGTTGTTTTTGAGATTGGGCAGGCTCGCTTTGCAGGCGTCAACCCTTGCCAGCGTTGTATTGTGCCCACCCGCGATAGCCAAGATGGGACATCGACCCCCACCTTTCAACAGGAATTTGTCAGAAATCGAGCGGCTGTTTTACCGGATTGGGCGCCTCGTTCTCGGTTCAACCATTTTTATAAATTAGCCCTTAATTCGCGAGCCTTAATGGATGGGCAAGCCGTCCGCATTCAGGTTGGCGATCCCCTGACGTGCCAATGATCCCACTCCCAACGACTTGTTGATAGATTGCGGCTCAAATTTTCTTGAGTTATGATAAATTCAAACCAATTTTTAGAGTTCGTTAATATTCTTTTAAGACAAAGAATGAAACGCAACAGCTTTATGCTGTAAAAGGTTAAAATTAAATTGCAGCCCTACTTGAGACTGATGCAAACGCAGCTAGTTCCTTGTTAGGGCACGATAGGTTTCCACAGCATCCTTCTTTGGCGAGAAGAATGCTGTTTTTTTATCTTTTTACGGGTCAGGGGTATAGACTCTAAACTCCGAAGCAACAAGGGGAAGCAGCCTCAACTTGACTGACTGCGCTGTTATAGTGCAATCATTGGCTCAGTCTCTCTACTTTTGGAACACTGCCCCATGACGCTGGACCTGCGATTTGCGGTAGTAAGCGACTTACATATCGGATTGCCGCACACCATTTTTGACCATCCGACTCGCTTCCATTTGGTTGAAGTGAGCATTGCTGCATTGAACCAAGTGCTCGATGCGCTGCTTCAACTCGATTTAGACTTTTTGCTCATCCCTGGTGATTTAACACAGCATGGCGAACCAGAAAACCATGCTTGGCTGGCACAACGGCTAGCACAGTTGCCATTTCCTGCCTTTGTGATTCCTGGCAATCACGATGTCCCTGTGATAAAAGCAGACGGCACCTCGATTGGGTGGCAATCCTTCCCAAGCTATTACCGCAAGTGCGGTTACGCTGAGACAAATGCCTTGTTTTACACTGCATCCTTGGCACCAGGTGTGCGTTTGGTGGCCTTGAACTCTAATCAATTCGATGCCAACGGCAAGCAGATTGGCTGGTTAGATGATCAACAGTTGCAATGGTTGGAGCAGACCTTAGAAGCGCACTCTCACGAGTTGGTCATTGCGATGGTGCACCACAATGTTTTAGAACATTTCCCTGATCAAACTCAGCACCCCATTGGCCGTCGTTATATGCTGGGCAACGCAACCGAACTGCGCAACATATTGCAGCGTTTCAATGTTCGGTTAGTGTTTACGGGACACCTGCATGTTCAGGATGTGGCTCATCACGCTGGACTGTTTGACGTGACAACAGGGTCTTTGGTCAGCTACCCGCACCCTTACCGGATCGTCCACCTGCACCAAGCGTCCTCCGAGGCACCCGTGCGCTTATCCATTCAATCGCCTCGGGTATCGAACCTGCCCGACTGGCCCGATCTGCAAACCTATTCCCGTGAATGGATGGGCGATCGCAGCATTCCGTTTATGGCGTATATGTTGACGCAGCCACCCCTCAATTTGTCGGAGATGGCAGCCAAACGTGTTGCACCGCATCTGCGAAACTTCTGGGCCACAGTAGCAGACGGCGATCCCCAGTTTCATCTGCCCGAGCTACCCGATGGGGCACGGCAATATTTTGAGTCCTATTCCCACCACCATTCCACAGAACACCAACTGCACCTTCAAGACAACACAGTCACATTTATGTTTTAGCCTCCGGGGATTTTCATCCCCTACCGCTTAAGAAACCTTGAGGCTGAGGATAAAAACCACCCCAATCGCATCCTCAAAATCTTCTATTCTGTGAGTAAGAGAGGCGTTCTAAGTGAAGCAGGGATGATGACGCAAAAACGGGTGCTGGTGACTGGGGCAACAGGAAGAACTGGGGCATTGGTTTTACAAAAGCTCAGACAACGACCCGATGCATTTATCGCAATAGGATTTGCCCGATCTGCGGTCAAGGTGAACGACTTATTTGGTACAACGAGAGGGTTTTACATTGGCAATCTTGCTGAACCAGAAGCCTTAGCAGAGGCCATGGTTGGGGTTCAAGCACTGGTCATTCTCACCAGTGCTATACCTCGTATGAAAACGCCCCCGCAACCGGGCGATCGCCCAGAATTTGGGTTTGAACCAGGCGGCACGCCGGAGGAAGTGGACTATATCGGTCAAAAACACCAGATTGATGCAGCGATCGCAGCTGGCGTCGAGCATATCGTACTGGTCGGTTCCATGGGTGGCACTAACCCCAAGCATCCCCTCAACCAGTTGGGCAATGGCAATATTTTGATTTGGAAGCGAAAAGCAGAGCAATACCTGATTGATTCAGGGGTGGATTACACCATTATTCGGGCCGGAGGGTTACTCGAGCAGCCAGGCGGGCTCCGAGAACTCTTGGTGGGCAAAGATGACCAAATGCTGATGCACCCGCCCAATGGCATTCCCACTTCCCTTCCCAGGGCAGATGTAGCCGAAACGGTGGTGCAAGCCTTGCAAAATCCTGCTGCACGCAACAAAGCGTTTGACCTGATCTCCAAGCCTGAGACCGATCCCTCTAACGTGCCGACCACCGACTTTACGGCATTATTTAATCTCACGACACCGGGTCTCTAGGGTGCAGGGGTAAGGCGCTTACAACCCAAGGGCCCTTACCCCTTGATACAAGATCAAGCTCGCCAGACAAGCCATCCTTTAGACAAAAGTTATCCATTGACCGTTAGCGGAGTGCCACAGGGAATCTTACGGATGGTTTCCCCCCTGGCCCCTCCAGAAGCCAAACAAAAGGTATCCAAGATACTCACAATTTTGCAGTCAGTCGCTACAATCTCAGCATTCAGGCATTGCCCATGCCAATCCCTGACGTCAGTCCATCGCTTCCGTAAAAACAGCGAGTTCTACCCATTTTTTAATCTTTAAGTCGGCAATTGCTGCGCAAAAGGAGACACTCTTCATGGCATGGACCATTGATCCCGCCTACGACATCCTGCGGTCAGAACGACAAACCCTTGCATCTTTTTTTGCCCCCAAGTCTGTGGCTGTCATTGGTGCCACCGAAACGCCTGGTAGCGTTGGCAAGACCTTGCTGCGCAACTTAATTCAAACGCCCTTTGGAGGTGTGGTTTTTCCTGTAAACCCCAAACGCAACAGCGTGATGGGCATTAAGGCTTACCCCAATATCGCAGCCATTCCCGATGCTGTCGATCTTGCGGTGATTGCCACCCCTGCCGCCACCGTGCCCGGCATTGTACGCGAATGCGTGGCAGTGGGAGTTAAAAGCGCGATTATTGTTTCGGCAGGTTTTAAGGAAATTGGCCCTCAAGGCATTGCCTTAGAACAAGAAATTTTGACCGAAGCACGTCAAAATGGGCTGCGCATTATTGGCCCGAATTGTTTGGGTCTGATGAGCCCCCATTCGGGACTGAATGCCACCTTTGCCAGTGCAATGGCGAGACCAGGCAATGTGGGATTTATCAGCCAAAGCGGTGCACTCTGCACTTCAATTCTGGACTGGAGCTTCCGCGAAAATGTGGGCTTTAGCGCGTTTATCTCCATCGGTTCCATGCTGGACGTCGGCTGGGGAGATTTAATCTACTACCTGGGCGACGATCCTAAAACCCAGAGCATTGTGATTTATATGGAGTCAATTGGCGATGCGCGGGCGTTCATCTCAGCCGCACGGGAAGTCGCGCTGGCCAAACCCATCATTGTGATCAAAGCTGGACGGACTGATGCTGCTGCCAAGGCTTCCGCTTCCCATACCGGAGCAATGACCGGAAGTGATGATGTCCTCAATGCAGCATTCCGACGCTGCGGTGTACTGCGAGTCACACGCATTTCTGAATTGTTCAACATGGCAGAAGTGTTGGCCAAACAACCGCGTCCTAAGGGGCCACGACTGACGATTATCACCAACGCAGGTGGCCCTGGCGTCTTGGCAACGGACATGCTGGTTTCGACAGGCGGTGAGTTAGCCAATTTGTCGGATAGCACGGTAGAGCGACTCAACACGGTACTGCCACCGTTCTGGAGTCATAACAACCCCGTGGATATTCTGGGAGATGCCACACCAGATCGCTATCTCAAAACGGTAGACGCCGTTCTCCAAGATCCCAAAAGCGATGGTGCACTGGTCATTTTGACGCCTCAGGCGATGACGGAGCCGACGCAAATTGCCGAAGAACTCAAGTCCTATTTAGAGACTCTGAATCAAAATGGCAAACCCTCCAAACCAATATTGGCCAGTTGGATGGGCGGGGCGGAGGTGATGGCAGGGGAAGCCATCCTCAATCGTGCGAGCATCCCCACCTATGTGTATCCGGACTCGGCAGTGCGGGTTTTCAATTACATGTGGCAGTCAACGTACAACCTGCAAGCGCTCTACGAAACCCCAAGCTTGGCCGAGAATGGCGAGGGATCGTTTGAGCGGGATAAGGTGGCAGCTATTTTGGCGCAAGCGCGTGCAGAAGGTCGCACACTGCTGACCGAAACTGAGTCCAAGCAGGTCTTGGCTGCTTACGATCTCCCCACGATCCCCACCCTGACGGCCACAACAGTTGAGGAGGCGATCGCCCATGCCGATGCAATGGGCTACCCTGTCGTTTTAAAGCTGTGGTCGGCAACGATCACCCATAAAACCGATGTGGGCGGTGTGCAGTTGAATTTAAGCGATCGCGATGCGGTCAGTCGGGCCTTTGCCGCCATTGAAGCTGCCGTACGTGCCAAGGTGGGGCCAGAGCACTTCCAGGGCGTAACAGTACAGCCGATGGCCAATCTGAAGGATGCCTATGAACTGATTATTGGCAGCAGTATCGATCCGCAGTTTGGCCCTGTATTGCTGTTCGGCAGCGGCGGTCAACTGGTGGAAGTCTATCGGGATCGGGCGATCGCCCTCCCTCCCCTTAACACCACCCTTGCACGTCGGTTGATGGAGCAAACGCAGATTTATAAAGCCCTAAAAGGCGTACGTGGTCGGGCACCCGTTGATCTCCATGCCTTGGCTAAAATCCTGGTGCGGTTCAGCCAGTTGGTGGTTGAGCAACCTTGGATTAAAGAAATTGACATTAACCCCTTACTTGTTGCCACCGATCCCCAGGCCATGCATGATACGCCCTTCCTGGCACTAGATGCACGCGTATTGCTCCACGATCCTGACCTCACACCCGCCGAGTTGCCCAAACCTGCGATTCGACCCTACCCGATTCAGTACGCTGAACCCTGGACCCTACCTGATGGAACCTCTGTTAAAATTCGACCCATTCGTCCCGAAGATGAACCGCTTGCGGTGAAGTTCCACCAAACCTTATCGGAACAAAGTGTGTTTTTCCGCTACTTCCACCTGATGAAACTGAGCCATCGCATTGCCCACGAGCGACTCATGCGATTGTGCTTCATCGATTACGACCGCGAAATGGCACTGGTAGCAGACTATACCAATGGCGAGACTGGAGAACATGAAATCTTAGCCATCGGACGTCTGAGCAAATTACATGGCGTGGATGAGGCAGAATTTTCGATGCTCGTTACAGACCATCACCAGCGCAAAGGATTGGGAACCGAACTCCTGAGACGCCTCATCAACATTGCCAAGGACGAAGGGTTGGCTAGGGTTTCAGCCCAAATCTTGCCAGAGAATGGAGCCATGCAACGCGTTTGCGAGAAGGTGGGATTTAAGTTGCAGCGATCGCCAGGTTTAGTGGTCGCCACAATTAACCTTGCTTAGGATGGTGGATTAAATAACGTCCAGAATCTCGTGATAGTCTGAGGGTCTTTCCCTCCTCTATTTTTAGATGAATCCCTACTCCTCCGATATTGAGCAGCAAATGCTACGGTTTTACAAGTCATTGAACGAGAAGG
>DATNQK010000760.1:0-2839 GCA_036704065.1 Stenomitos sp. | reverse complement strand
CGCAGGGTATGTACCCAAAGTTGCCTATGGGACCATGGAGTTTGAAGTATTGGCAGAGGTTGAGAAATTGCGTGAGGGTCACTCGGTTGAGGTTTTGATCTACGCTTCTCATGCCAAAGGAGAACAACCTCTGAACCCGCAAGTGACCTGGCGAGGGCTGTATGTCGGTTGTGTACAATCCCGTCGAGGCCGCTACCCTGGAAAGTCGAATGTCCGCCCTAAATCTACGGCAAGCGATAGCCCAACATGGGCTATGTTTTGGGAAGTGCAGGAGCTAGAGCGACTCAAGACACCAATCCCGATTGGGAATTTGACGGGGAGAAGCAAAAAGACCCCTTATCAGCCTCGGTTTGTGCCGGAAGGTCCTGTATTGATTGAGTACCCTAGGTTTGCCAAAAATTAGACTCAGCGTCTTAGCAGTACTCCCCAATCTGCTCACCACATTCATCGGCCAAGTAACACAGTGCGCGAAACCTTAAAGCAACCACTTCATCAAACAGAGGGTTGAGCTTACATAACGGTGGAATGTGTGCAAGTTTACGACCAAACAGCACAATGTCTCTTTCAAAGGGGCATTGGGCAGGTACTAAACGGCAAATCAAGTGTGCCACTTTTTCATCTCGAATGGATAGCGTACCTAGCCACTGACGAAGAGGAGCAAGGAGGTCACAAGAACGATTGTTGTGAGATGAGGGCGTGAGAATGAGGGTATCCATAAGGGCAAACCTGATTTAGGGCAACAAAATAGTTTGGGAGCAACTTGGAGACTGAATGAATTAAGTCAATCGTCTCCTGAGTGAGCCAAGGGATCAGTGATTCAATCCACTTAAGGCAAGTGCTGCTTGTCACCAAGGGCTAGGATGTCAATCAAGTTTGCCTTGTAGCCACAAAGCCAAGCCCCAGTATCTCGACGATATTGGGGCTTGGCTAAAATTTTGTGATCCCTCTTTGCCAGATGAAGCAGTGGCAACGACGAGATGGCTAGGATATCGGCTTCAATCAATGAGCTGAGAATATTGCTGAATGGCACTCTCTACCTGAACCAATGCGCTCTCAATCGTTTCCACCAATGCCTCTGAGCCAGGAACCTGGACAGCTAACCGCCGTGCTCGCTCGGCCGATAATTGAGTCTTCTTCAAAAGTACGAAAAGTTTCGTACTTTTTTCGGGTTTTGGGGTCGAGGGTAAACTGGGTGACTCAAGGTACTGCTGAATTCGGCGAATGCTCTTGCCGACAACAACGCTCAGCGCTGGCATCAGCGCCTTTTGTCCCTTCTTGGGCCGTCCCTTTAATTCAACAAACCCTGCGGCTTTGAGCCGCTCTGCTAATGCTTTGACTTCGGCAGGGCTATAATCACGTCGTTTTTCGTTTTCGGCTACCTCACATTGGAGAGCTTTATTAGGCTCCTCCTCCGCATCAAAGGGCATGACCCGAATCGGGATGCGATCGCCCGGAAAATGCACATCGTATCGATCTGGCTCTGACGTTCGCAACACATAAATTGCGGCTTTGCGATGACCACCTGCCAAAAGGCGCAACCGTCGATCAACCACCAAGGGTTCCAAAAGACCAAGGGCCCCAATAGACTCAGCCAGCGTCTCGACATGAGATTGATTGAGTTCTCTAGTATTTTCTTTGCGATCAATAATGGAATCGAGCATGGCAAAAGCCGATTGTTCACGCTCCTCAGCAATTTGCGCAGTGACTTCTTGCTCAATGATGTGCATTGCTACTGCCGTTTGAGTAGCAACCGCAAATCGATCCTTAGCACTAGATTTAGTTCTTCGGGTAGCCATTCACAATCCAATCAGCAATATTTTCAAGATCTTGGGCAGCTTTAGAATTTGGGGCATATTCCATAATCGGCACACGATCCGCTGCCGCCAACGACAGAGTAGCATCTTGGCGGATTAAGAGTAGATCGACCTCTGGAAAACTTTCCTTAAGCTGTGATTCAAGTTCCCGATCTAGAGTTCGGCGCAAATCGATTTGAGATTGAACCAACGCCCAGCGTTTGGGGCCCCGACGTTTGCGATCGCGCATCTCGGCCAAGTCCATAACCACTCGACTAGCCCCTAAAACAGCCAAAGGGTGAGCATTTGTTACAACCAAAGCAACATCAGCACAGGTCACTGCTAAACGTTCGAGATTTTCATTACCGGGGGGACAGTCAATGATGAGTACATCAAATGGCAAATCGACCACCAAATCAGCCAGTTCTTCTGGATGAAGCTTTTGAATGGGATGAGAAAGGAGGTCTAGTCCGCCTGGCAACACATACAAATTCTGCGCTGCTTCGGTAGGCTGAATCTCTTTTCTAAGCAAAAAATGAGCTGAACCTTGTACCGTTGGATCCGCACCCATCACATAGGCGGCATTCGACTGCGGATCCAAATCAACAACCAAAACTTTGAACCCACGTTTAGCAAAAACAGAGGCAACACCGCACGAGACGCAAGTTTTACCAACACCGCCTTTACGAGCAGGTACAGCAATTTTGTAAGAAATCATCTCAACTCGTTAACGCAAAAGGATTTGAGTATCGTGCAAATCTAGTTCACTTACGAAGGGTATGGCTAAAGCCGTCAATAGTCAATTGAGGATGAGCAATAATCACTCAGTTTGCGTGTTTTAGTACACACCTGGAACCGAACTTGGAGTCTTTTCAGGACCATAATCTGGCGATCGCAGTTCACCATGCTAGGGCGTGTTTTAAAACTGAGAGCTAAAATGGAATTAGTCACATCATAGGAAGAACAAATTGACATTGGTTGCACGCAATCCAATCTCACGCAAAGACTTAACCAATCAACAATGGCAACGATTACAACCGCTGTTG
>DATNQK010000759.1:0-5046 GCA_036704065.1 Stenomitos sp. | reverse complement strand
TATTAGTGGGATAGGTTCTTAAATGGAGCGCACTGTGCTCCAGGCAGCGCCCCGAACATGACTCCTCAGTGGGGTTGGATCCCAAGTAGAGAAGATCAGATTCAATCCATCATGTCTGGCGCAACGCAAGGCGAAATGACCAATCCTATGCAAGGGCGTATCAATGTGATGAGCGCATTGCTAGAAGCTCAAGCGGAGAGTGGAAAGCGTTTACAAGCAGCAATGAACGCCGATCCAAAGCTTAGAGAGCTTGCCAAGGGCAGGTGGGAATATTTCGAGTCAGACAAGAGCGCCAAAAGTGCCTACGGTTGCGCTGCGGCTTACATTGATTTGAAAGGCGCGTTATTGCTATCCGAAGCGGGAAATGGGTATCAGGAGGCAATACTAACATTCATCGGGGTCGGAATCCCAAGGCCGATCGATCAAAAGACAATCCAGGTCACGCTGGATCAAGAAGATGGCCGTCCACAGAGTGTTAAGGTCCTGAATTTTGCGGTTCCAGGAAGCAGTAAGCTAGGAGCGCTTTCCTTTGAAATTCCAAGCATGAAACTTTTGCTTGACAACATGGAAGACAAGCAAGGCTTCGATGTTTTGATTGAGAAACAATCAGTTATCAATATCGCGTGGAATGGTGGCAAAGAGGCACGCGAACAACTTCTTCGTTGCATCAGTGCCAAGAGGTGATGGATATCGGATACGCACGAACGAATCATTTCAAAGAACGGTCTGCATGAAGATCTCGCATTTTGCCCAACAGGCAGGGTGCAAAATCTCCTAAAAAGTTCTCACAGAGCAATTTACAGGCGCTATCGAACATGGGGTAATTGTAGCAGAGTCTTCCCACCCTCAAGGCGATCGCCGCCCACCTGTTCCACCCAGTCTCACCGTAGCTTTACCCCATCCAAAAGACTTTTGCGCTGACCGACCGCTTTACTCTCCTTAGACTCAGCCTTGGCTGGAGTTGCAGACTCCTGAGGCTCAGTATACGCAGGAGTTACAGCATCAGCATCTCCTTTGGACTTCTTCGCGAAGACCTGAAGACTGGGATTGACTAACTCGAAACCCGTTTCCGTTGCTGCGCCAATCTCACCCGATATCGCTGCCACCCAATCGGCATAGCCGTGGTCGGTCAGCTTCTTGAACACCTTGGGCTTCATCCGAACGGTGAATATCCGTTCTGACTCGCCATCCCGTAAGAAAAACTCGACTTGCTTGTCTGGCAGTGTTCGATGTTTAGGCACTTGGTTCAGTTTGCAGGTGAGCTGTACCTTAGCAGGGGTAGCCATCGCATAAATCTCCTCTCTAGTCAGGGGTTCAACAGGATTCGGTTCAGATGCAACCTCAACAGGTGCGATCGCAGCCTTAGATGGTTTTTGAGTTTTGTGGCCGAATCTTGTGGCTTTTGGGGGTGGCTCAAAGGGGCCATCAGCTTGGATGATCTGGATTGCTCCATCTCGGAGTTCTCCAATCGCTTTCCAGAACTGCCCATCAGCGGGTGGCGCATCTTCCCAAACGACGGGGTTGAGGGACTGGAGCTTACGATCTGTCGGATGTTTGAGTTCGTTGCGGTAAATGATGAAGAAAGGAAGGTCTTGACTCAACTCCCAGCAACCATTGAGGACGATAGGGGTAGGGGGACAGTTCACCACCTTGCGCACTTCAAAGGCCAACTGACTGTGCCAGAAGCGGGGATAAACGAGGAAGGTTTGTGACTCACCAGGGACAAGCTTCTTGCGAGCGTGTCCTGATATCAGAGCGGGAAAGACGGCATCGCCCCCAGTGAGGGTGTTGGGTTTCACATCGAGATCGATGCGCCCTTGCAGCTTTGCGATCGCCTGATAGGAGAGAGGAGGAGGGCTGGTCATGGTCTGAACGTTATGAGCGGCAACTCGGTATTACAGGATATCGGTCGGGAAACCAGAAGACAAGCTCATTGAAGAGGGTTAAGGTGGGAAATCCGCGATCAGTTGGGCCTGACAGCGTTCATCCGCAAGGCTGCGACGGGATGGGAATGGACAGCATCCGACTTGGCTGAGATTGCAGCCCTAGCTCGTCAATTCGCACCGGCTGTAAAAACACACCTGAACTTTACTTGTAGCGAGGAGATCAGCGATGTGCAGATTGTTCATCAACTGTTGTCCCAGCTCGGACTCAAGACACAATTCCGTTGGACGGTAAACCATCCTGACCATTAGAAAATAAATTACTTAACACAATCCTGTATTGTCGTGCCCTATATTTTTATTATTAATCTTGCTTAACAAAGGCTCAGCGATATCTGAAAATAAGAACTTCATTGTTTCTAGTTCACTGATTTGAGATGAGACACTTTTTTGTTTGATTGTTTGCTGAGAAAGTGCTGTTCCTGCTTGAGAATCTGCTACTAGGACTGATTGAATTCTTGTTTTCTCTGGTGCTTCTAGTTCACAGTAAGTCAACATTGCAATTGAAGTACTGTAAGGATCGCTCAGCCAGCAATCATAAGGAATAGCTAGCATATCAATACCAGTATTCTGTAAATATATATATTGCTCGATAATAGATTGCCACATTAAGAATAAGATATTGACAAATGAGAGATGTTCGTCGTTATCATGCTTTGCAATTAATGGCACTAAAGGAGTAAGAGACTGACGTACTTTCTTTTCCCATGTATAACGTTCTTCAAGTGTTTTTTCTGCATCATTACTAAAAGCAGTAATTGCAGATCTTAGCCAAGATTCAGCGTCACGATATAAAAAGATATTCTTTGATCTTGGAAATGCTTGACGAAAGAAATCCCCTAGCTCCAAAGTAAAGCTTCTCCCTTTAATAACCCAAGTCTTGGGTGTGTTTGTCTTACAAAGAAGAAGCACAGCGGCTTGTAGTAAATCTAGCAGATAGGAATCAGAACTTAGTCGATAATGCCGTGCAGCGACAAGTGCAGTTAAAGCATCAGGTTCCGAGATGTTTCCAATGTTCTCTATTTGAGCAAAGATTTGGCTAGCTAAGGTTGATCCTGCCCGACCCACAGAATGAATTAAAATTAAATTCTTATCTTCAAAATTAACTGCCTTTGCTAAACGAATCATACCGTCAAAAGGAATTGTTAAAACCCGTATAGCTTTCTCAAATTGAGTTGCATAGAAAAAAGAAGCTTGAGAGAGGTTGACGACTGGAGGTGTTTCTACAAAGACAGCTATATTTTGATTAAAGTCAAGACTATAAAGACTGATATTTGGATTTTCCAAAATAACTTGAATATTTTCATGATTTCTGTTGCCTAACTCAAAATCTTCAATGCTGGCTAGGCCAATTTTTGATTGACGTTGTTTCTTTGTTATTTCATAGATATTAACTGACATTTATAAATCCTAGTATTTTATATTTATTTCGTAGAGACCTTATGCCATAAAAACCATTGCTCTGGATATTTGCTTATAACCTCAGCTATGGGAGCAAATAAGGATTCAAGTATCTTTTTCTGCTTTTCTGAACACTGAAGATCAAATTTATCAACTCTAATGATTGGACAAAATTTATAAACTATTCCAAATGAGTCTAGATAATGAACAATTGAAAGTATAGGTAAATTGAATGTTGCTGATAATCGTAAGATTCCTGTTTTGAAGTAAAGCTGATCACGGATAAACATAATGGGTTGGCATTCTTGAGTCCCTAAGTCTTGTGGTATGTCAATTAGTGCAATTAACCAAGCCCCATGACGAAGGTAAGATTTTAAGCTAATCAATCCATTGTGATCGCCTAAAACAAAATGCAATTTAGATGACTGAATCCAATTAGACTTAATTTTATTGATTAGATCAATATTTGCTATTCCATACAAGATCAAGATATCCTGATCCGTTGAATTCAAAGCAATAGCAACAATTAGGTTAATTAATAATGTAAAGCCTGCAATATGATTGATTAAAATAATTTTTGAACCATACTCAGAATGATTAATTAAATCATTTTTGAGGTTTGAAAAAGAAAATGGAAAGAAAAAGGCGGGATCTATAAGCTTATCAGCATTTCTGACAATCATAGCATCAATGAGATAATATCTTAAAACATGATATTGGAGATGCTGAGAAGTTTCTTGTGGTATTCCTAAGAAGATAGCCAGTTTCTTGACTGATAAATTAATAAGTTTATATTGTGGATAGTCACCTCTAAACCTAAGCCACTTTGAAGTTAGGAGTGTGCTTAAATGAATAATTTGCCAAATCGCTATTTCTTTTAGATAGGCGTTAATAGGTTTGCCTAAATAAAACGAATTTAAACGAGGAAAACAAAGTCGATTTAAATCCATATAGAAGACATCTCCAAGAGTTATATCTTATATGAGACAAGGATTTATGCTGGTTGACTAACAAAATTTAAGTCAAAGGGCTGAGATACTGTGGAGAGAGGGAATAGACAAAACCCAAGGAGAGCCAGCATGCTGGAATCAAAAACCACTCATCAACCAGAATGCTTTTAAAAACTCTCCCCTCTACCATGCTTTGTCTGACTGGCTGGGTCAACCTGGAGATTAGTCACATCTAAGCCATCTGACCACCTGTATCTGGCTAGTGATTCCGGTGATTCACGCAGGCAGCGTGAATCTAACCAAATGGGTCACTCATGTGCCTTGTCGCGGGGTATTCGCCCAAAACGTTCAATGACGCATACAACGATGGCTGTATAACCCACGTATCAATAATCATCGGCTTTATAAGCCCCTGATTCAATCAGCCTGAGCGGATTGGAAGGACAAGAATATCTTTTTGGCACTGGACACCTCATTATTCTGGGATCAATATTGTCTAGTGCGGCTGTGTGTGGTGTATCGGGGACGAGCATTACCTGTGGTGTGGCGAGTTCTGTCTCATCGGAGTGCGAGTGTCTCCTTTGAGCAATATCAGGAAATGATCGCCCAGGTGCTTAGGATGGTGGATTAAATAACGTCCAGAATCTCGTGATAGTCTGAGGGTCTTTCCCTCCTCTATTTTTAGATGAATCCCTACTCCTCCGATATTGAGCAGCAAATGCTACGGTTTTACAAGTCATTGAACGAGAAGG
>DATNQK010000758.1:0-8782 GCA_036704065.1 Stenomitos sp. | reverse complement strand
GCCGCATGCCGACACTGAAGATGCCTTCATCGTTGCTGAACGTTTACGTAACCTTATTGCCAGTGAAAAGGTGCCCATTTCAGAAGGGCAAACGTTGCAGATTACAGCCAGTTTAGGCTGCGCTACTTTTCCCTTACATGCGCAAAATGAAGAGGCGCTTTTGGGTCGGGCAGATGCAGCACTATACCAAGCTAAACGCAGTGGACGAAATCGCGTGTGTATGGCCCAGGAGAATGTAACGGCTAGTAGCACAGATTTTGCTGCGAACGATCACAATGAACAACCCATAGAGGGTGTGTTAAAGGGCGCAAAAGATCCGCAGAAACTCTGAGGGAAAGTAAAAGCTTTCCATATACGATTGAAATAAGTTTTCTGGGGGGAATGCATTAAGACGTGAGCTATTGTGCTAAGACGTCTTCTTTTCTGGCGGTTTTAGGTTTTGATCCAGACATGGTACAGCCAAAATTTTTGCCCCCCTTTGTGATCAATTCATCTGTTAGCACAAAACCGGAATCAGGATTTGTTTTGCCAATGGCGATCGCCCTCGGCATGGTCATGGTTGCCTTGGCTACCGGCAGTATCCTCATGGCACAAGGTGATCGCAATAGTGCAGTGCAGCGTCGAGAGTTGGGTGGCAGTATCCTCATTGGCGACGGAGCAGTTTCCAGAATACTCCTGCGCTTGAGTCAAGGTAATAACAGTATTCTGTTAACGCGCACTTACGATCCCATTAACCCCAAAACTGGAGTGAATTACCTGGGTGCAGATAGCGCACCCAATAGCGGCGACGAGGGCTCAGTCGCGATTGATCAATGGACAGGATTTGACCTGAGCAATACACCTTGCTACCAGCAAATTGGACGTGCTGCACCTGACCTAGCCCTGAGTGGAACCCTGGCCAACGGCGAACCCTACACGATCCGGGCCTACCGATACGATAAACAAAAACAGCTGGGAACCTTATTGGTAGAAGGACGTTACCAGAATCAACTTTCTTTAATGGCCGTTACCCTTTCCATCGAACCCGTTCTAGAAAACTTCCCAGGCGTAACATTAATTGCCTATGGCCCTGAATCGGGGAAAGCGGTGTTGCGAGGGCGCAGTATCCTGGGGCTTAATAACGGCAATGTGTACTATAGCCCGTTAAGTTCTGATGAGTCGTCTTTAACAGGTATTTCTGCACCTGGAGACACGAACCGCCCTCAGTATTTAAAGGCATTATGGGCTAGTCCCGCCGATACGATCAAACCTGGCAAGTTAGAGGGGAAACTGTTTGCCTGTTCCCTTGCCCCAGATATTCCCCTCGTGCCTCAAGGCCCTGACTTGGTCTCCATTACAACGAGTAAAACCTTAACCGGGTCACCCTCTGGGATCCAATCTTACCAGATCGGCAGAATCGAGCTGAGTGGATCGGACACCTTAACCGTAGACACTACAGCAGGGCCAGTTTACCTGTATATCAATGCAGCCAGTGAGAGTGGCGCCATTGTTCTTCGTGACAGCGCTAAAATTCGCAACATCCGTACTGATAAGCAAACACCACGCATAGGCGACCTGCGCCTGTTTGTCACGGGTCAAGATGCAGCCTACACGCGGCTCTACAACAGAAGCTGTATCCAAAATGCATTTCTGTACGCACCGTTCGACGATTTACAGCTATTGACCTCAGGGCCAGGGTGTCCGGGTGGTAAAGATACAAACTTTGAAGGGGTTGCTTGGGTTGAAGAACTCTACAGTTCAAAAAATGATAGTAGCAACCGTAAAGTCACGACCTTAGATATGAGCGAAATGAATAAGGTCATTGGGCCTGGTGCAACGTCTGGGGTATTCGTGCCAGAAGATGTCTCAAGTCTCAACGACGTGTTGGAGTATACGGACTGGCCTGTTCGCTACCGATACGGATCGATTAAAGAGTGGCGGCGGGTAAATTAAATGGCTAGACCTTCTGTTAAGCCACGCGCGGAGGCACTGGGCCAGCTATGGCGACTGTACTTGCACTTTGTGGGGGTGCCATCGCCCAAGGGATTTGCCCTCATTGAGGTGATGGTGGCCCTGATGGTAACCATGATTTTTGTATCTATCACGATGCAAATGTTTGTGACTGCGGCATTCCTGCGTTCCAAGGCAGACCAGTACAACCAAGCTTATAACTGGATTCAAGAAGATTATGAGGGGGTCGTGAACAAAGCTAGTCAGTACGAAGCCGGATCCGTTCCTTTTTCGCCATTATGTTCCGCAACCAATCCTGCCAATGGTTTGGCTGCGACCTTCTTAAGCGATGCAGTTAATGGCTTGGGTGGCACCACCGTCACCTTGGGGCCAAAACCGATCGCTGGCAAGACCTTTACCCTTACCCGCGTGGGCGACTATGCCACTTCAGATAACCCCTATAAATTACTCAAGCTGAAGTACACCGTTACTGCAACGGATGGTAGCCTCATCGCTGCTGACCTGAGTACGGAGGTTGTTCTCTACGCGGGCTTAAGGTGCCCCTAAGCCGATGTCTGGCCGTGCTTCTAACTGTTCTGGATGCGCTGGAAAAAGTTGCAGTGTTCTAGCTGCACCGTCAACTTAAACCTTTATCAACCCCTTCTTAATTCCGATTGTATTAACCCACTTGTTCGATAAGGCAGCATTGAGGCAATGAAAACTCGACAGCGATCGCAAAAATGGTATAGGCGCTTACAACAGCGGGGGTTCACCCTGATTGAAACACTGGTGATTGTGATGGTCATCGGTATACTGGCTGCGGTCAGTGCCCCAAGTTTTGGGTCGCTTTTAGACTCCATTAAAGTTAACCAGAGCGTGACCGACCTCAAAACCGCACTTCAAGATTCCCAGCGCCAAGCCATCCGTAAAAATCAAGTGTGTTCAGCTCAACTGCCGAACGTTGGCAAAGGAAATTCTGGTGAGGGATCAGGAAAAGGCTCCAAAAAGAAGCAGATGGTGGAAGGGAACTGTTTAACTTCGGGGAGTCCAGATCAACCGGATAGCGTGACGCTGGTGAGTAACCTGAAGTCGGTTGTCTCTTCGTTACCCACTGGCACTTCAGACAGAGTTGTCGAAGTTAAATTTGGTGCTCAAGGCAGCGCGGAGTTTGCAGTCTTAACGAGCGTGGTTGCGCCTGCAATTCCTAAAGACCCCAGCGGCAAGGTGATTGCCTACGTTGCCGACAAACCCCAAATTCAAAAAAAATGTGTTGCCATTTCTAGCACCTTAGGGTTAACCCGCATTGGCACCTACAGTGGCAGCATTGACCCCGCCAGTATTACTGATCAGGGTGTTTGTACCGCATTAGATTGGAAATATCAATGAAATTGCATTCTAAATGGCATTTCCGAATTTTGCCGTCGCGCTTCCGGCTGCGTTCCCCCAGTTTGCGGACAAATGATCGTGGCTTAACCTTAATTGAGTTACTGGTCGCTAGCATCCTCACGGCAGTGATCATCTTGGTGGGGTGGTCTGGATTAATTTCCGCTATGAATATGAGCAACGTTGCGCAAGCACGTTCTGCTCGTCAAACGGAACTCAATCGCGCCCTCGACTTTATGACCAATGAGGTGCGCGTGGCTCGCTCGATTAACCAGTCTGGGTCGTTGCTAGCAAATGGTACAACTGTAACGTTACAAAATGTGGTGAGCAATGCAGGGGTCAACCTACCCGCGTTAGGAAGTTATGGCACTTTAGGTCTATATCTTGAGCGCTCAACTACCCCTGCCCCAGCCATTTGTCCGGCTGGAGGGCCGAATGCAGGTGCACCCCCGCCTCAGCCCGCAGACTTTGACCCCATTGTCTACGATATTCGTTCTAGTCCCAGTGGCTGGTTAAAGCCGAAAATGTTGGCTCGCTACGGTCGCGTACCCGATAGTGATGGGACTGTTAATCCCTGTAGCTCTCCAGTTTCTAGCGATCCGCTGATTGATGCATTGTCTACAACTGCAAAATCAACCCCAACTTGTCCAGGAGGTTTGTTGTCGGGCGACGGTGGTTTTTACACTTGCGTTGTGGGAAATCAGGTGAAATTTTTTATTCAAAGTGATGTGAGCAATGTAGAGGCTAAGCAAACCAGTAGTACTGCTGCTTCTAGAATATTAAGTTTGCCACCTGGGTTAACGTTGAGCTTAAATCGTGTAACGGGTAGCAATACGGTAAACCTATCTTGGGCTTGGCCAAGCGGTGGAACTGCATGGCTCTATGAGGTGAGGAGGGCTAGAGGAGGTCTGGTATGGACGCCCTACATTGGGACCAAGATGGCCTTTAACGATTCCTTATGGCTAGTAGCGCCTGGGGAAGAGGTCTGTTTTTGGGTTAAGGCAACCCAGTCTTTGACGAAGACAGCGGAGAGCAATAAGGTCTGTGTAATCAAGTAATTTGCGGTTTTTGCCCCTGCCCTATTCAATCTGGAACAGGTCAGTAGTGGCGAGGGTTATAACCCTGGTTATTCATAGCGAAGAAAATGCTTCAATCTCTTGTGCCTTGGAGACAAGAGATTGAAGCTTGAGATGAGATCAGGTGACTGGATCAGGCGGTGGCCAGTCGTCAGCCGCATCGGATTGGGGTTCGGTTGAGGCATTGGCAGCTATCTCCGGCTCAACTTCCCCTTCAGAGGTTGAATCATCCGAGTTTTCGGTTGCTTCATCAAGAGCGGCGTCTGGTGCAGCTTCTGGCTCAGCCGCAGGGGGTTCGATAGCTTCATCTGTTGAGGGCTGAGCGACATCTGCCGTTGTTTCGCTTGGTGATGCTTCAGTCTGCTCGGTTGTTTCCGTCGCTGCTAGGGGGGTGTCTCCGCTTGGCTCAGGTTCCTCTTCTGGTGCTGGTGCCTCTGCGACAGTTTCTGGTTCAGCAGTCTCAGGTTCTTCTGTGACGCTGTCTGATGAGCTGGCTTCAGGGCTTGACTCTGAACTCACTTCTGAAGCAGTTGCTTCCAGCGTCGTCTCATCTTGGGCGATCGCCATTGTTTCTGCTTCTGGCTCGGGTGGGTTAGCCTCAATGACTTCAGCGCTACTTTCCACGCTTGACTCCACTTCAGATGCAACACTATCGGCCGTGATCGACTCTGTCGTCTCTGAGGCTGAGGGGGCCGTTGTGGTTGTGGTGGCGCTTGCTACATCTTCTTCCCACTCGTCATCCAAGTTGGGTGTTTGAGTCTCGAACGGTGTAGGGCTAACACCACTGGGTTCAAAGGAACCGCCACCCTTATCGAGCCAATCTTTGACTTGATCGGCAGCAACACCATAGGCCAGAACGATACGGCCCCAGCCCTCTTTTAAAAAGGGCATTAAAGTTTCAAATGAATCTGGAATTGCGGTTTGTTGGTCTGGTGCAGCTAATTGACGGCGCTGTTGCATCATTTGCCAACCGAACCACACAATTAGGACAATGCTTGCGATTTCTCCCAGTACGGTGCCTCCGCTGGAGTCATCACTGGTTGCCAAGAGGATGAGCGCATACAATAGCCCAACGCCGCTCCAAATGGCATCTTTTTTGCGCTGCACTTCTGGCAAAAAGAACCCGGATAGGTATAGCCCTATGCTACTGAGGGCCATAATCCAAGCCAGAAGATTGTTCAACATGATTCAGCGTCTCCCTTTTGACTTCTGCGATTGAACAAAACGGTCAATATAATCACTCTACTGGCTCTGTAGCCTCAATGAGCGTCTCTGTTACCTCAAGGAGGCGGTGTTCCTTCGAAGCACTAGGGGTATAGTGTTGCGGTAGGACTGTTGCGATCGCCCTATTTCGCTTATTGTCGACCTGTTGTTATGCCGTTACCCACTGTGATTTTGCCGGGCTATTTAGCCGCTGCCCCAGCCTATGCTGAACTCGAACAAACCCTACAGGCGATGGGAATTCCAGCCATTACCGTTCCGTTAACCCAACGGGATTGGTGGGTGACGTTAGGCGGGAGACCCGTCACTCCCATTTTGGCGCATCTAGATCGTACTGTCCGGCAGGCACTACAAGAGCATGGTACAGACCGGGTCAACCTGGTAGGTCACTCGGCAGGGGGCTGGATTAGTCGGATCTATTTGGGAGAACACCCTTACTGCGATCGCACTTGGTCGGGCCAGACCTTAGTGCAAAACCTGATTACCTTAGGAACGCCCCATACCAGTCAAGAACAATGGACGCGTAAAAATCTTAATTTTGTCAATGACACCTATCCGGGTGCATTTTATTCTCATATCAACTATGTATGCCTTGCTGGTAAAGCCCTGTATGGTCGTTCCAGTTGGCGGGCAGGGGAGTGGTTCACCTATCAAAGCTATCGCTTAACCTGTGGCAACGGAGACTGTTGGGGGGATGGCGTAACGCCTGTAGCGGCTGCCCATCTAGAAGGGGCGCTCAATTTAACCTTCGACGATGTATTGCACTCACCGCGATCGCTCAATCGTCAATCTCTGGCGCATCAGTGGTATGGTTCCCCGCAGGTTGTGCAACGTTGGGCTATGTACCTGCACTGAAGTGTTTAGGCAACCTCACAGCGTCGGCGTTTTACCAAAGGGCGCGGGTGTAGCGGGGTGTAGGGGAAATCTGGACTGTCAAGGGAGACGAAGCAGGTGCCGATTCAACTCTGTTAACGCCAGGATGGGGACTGATTTGCACAGCGCCGCTAGGCTGGTCGATAGAGACAGTCGTTCTTGTCGCAAGGGGCTGCACTCGGCATCCATCCTGAGAGGCAGCCATTAATTCGCTGAGCGTTGCGCCATACCACTGCACGCCTGCTGCGTTGACAGAAACATTGGCAATGGCCTCGTTAAAGTTGCCACAGCGCACAAATACTTCCTCTGCCTGGGCCGAGGCTGTGGCAATAGGGGTAAGGATGGCAGTGCTAGCCAATACTGAAAGGGCAGCTAAGTAGCGAACGCCTTGAGATTGCATACAAACCTCTTTACCTTAAAGCTCTAAAAGACTCAGTGACTTTATCTATCCTTAGCCTTTCATATGGCTCACTAGAGCAAAGTGATAGTCATCACCCTTCAGTTGTGAGTCTGCTCAACAGAGAGGCCACATTTACCTTTAGAGTCTAGGACTAAGAAGGCAGGTACCCTGCAATCAGGAAATCTTGGCCAATAGCTTCAAGGGTGATGCGTTCGAGTTGCAGTGCATCGGTCATTTGCATCAGTCCCAGATCTCCGACCGGAGAGAGTGCATTCTGTCCCCCAATCAGCTTGGGTGCAATGAAGGCCAATACCTTTTGCACACACCCCTGGGCGATCGCCTGAGCCGCGAGGGTACCGCCGCATTCCCATAGCACCGTAGAGCATCCGCGTTGGTAGAGGTTATCCATCACCACTTTAGGCGTGACCTCAGGTAAGGCAATCACCTCAACCTGTTGATTTCTGAGGCTCGCTTGTAAGGCTGGATCGCGATCTTCGGTGGTAAAGACTACGGTAGGTGCAACGGTTGTCTCCCATAGCTTCGCCTGTTCCGGTAACTGCAATGAGCGGCTCATGACCACCCGTAACGGATTATGGGCCAAGGCCGCTGGATCGGTTTGATGACTGGTCAACTGAGGGTTATCTCGACGCACCGTGTTGGTGCCCACAATGACCGCATCGCAGTGCGATCGCAGCCGATGCACATAGGCCCGTGCTTCAGCACTGCTCACCCAAGCACTATGACCGTTAGCGGTGGCAATTTTGCCATCTAAGGTCATGGCATATTTCAGCAGTCCTAAGGGTTGGCGATGGGTAACGCGATAAATAAAGGCTTCATTGAGTTGGCGACAAGCGTCTGCCTCAACATCGACAAGAACGTGAATTCCCGCAGCACGCAGGCGTTCAATTCCGCCCCCAGAGACACGGGGGTCGGGATCAACCATGCCGACCACAACTCGCGCGACTTGAGCCGCAATCACAGCTTCTGAACAAGGCGGCGTGCGCCCATAGTGATTGCAAGGTTCTAAATTAACGTAGAGTGTGGCCCCTTGAGCGCGATCGCCCGCAGCCCGTAATGCAAACACCTCTGCATGGGGCTGGCCCGCCTTGGGATGAAACCCTTCGCCCACGACTTCATCACCTTGCACCACGACACAGCCCACCATTGGATTGGGAGCCGTTTGCCCCAGCCCCTGATGGGCCAGTGCAAGACACCGCTGCATCCAAAACTGGTGAGTCTCTAGTGGTTCAGGAAAATGCGGCGAAACAACCTCTGCCATGAAATTAACCCTGAAGTTCACACCGCGAGAACACCCTAAAACGGATCATTGGTTTGGTCAACACCCCCCTCAACCACTCCAATGCTAGGACTAAGCAATGGATCCCGATTGCTTTCCCAGTTAAAACTATTGATCCGAAAGACAATGGAGCCGACCTGCAGATCTGGATTGTAGCGGAGGTTAATGCCATAGGTGCGGCGACTGTAGTCAAGAATAATATCTGTATTAAAAAACTCACCCGTTTGCAAGTTGATAGAGGTTTGAAAGCCCAGTCGAATGGGGCCATACACCTGCTGTAGAAATCCTGCCGAGAGTACCTGCTGATCAACAAACCGATCAAATAAGAAGGGAGACTCTCCCGCATTAAGCCCCTGCGAGAACCCAATGTAAAAGCCTGTATAGTCCAAGAAAGGGCGAGAAAAGTGGCCAAACTGCCCTTGAAAACGGACTTTACCAATCAAACTGGCCTGATAGTCACCGTTTGTGTAACCGCTGACTACCCCTGTTACTCCGGCAATCAGGCGGAAGTAAGGTTGGACGGGGGCAGCAGTGTACCGCAACCCCTCAGTTGCGGTGGGCGGCAAAGTTTTGCCTTTCCATAGGTCAAAGGCCCGTTCTACC
>DATNQK010000757.1:0-12802 GCA_036704065.1 Stenomitos sp. | reverse complement strand
GGTGGGTACTGCGATCGCGGCAGTGATTGTTCGTCTGTCTCGATTGCCTGAGTATCAGGATTACCGAGAACCGTTGCAGAGTTTGGCGCGTCGAGCCGTGAAGGAATGGGGCACATCGAGTCAGTTGCCGGAGTTTTCGGCGGCGGAACTTGACCCTTTGCAAGATATGAATTTATCTGGGTTGTTTGCGTTAAATCCGATGGAGTTTGCAACGGTCAGGGCGCTCACTCCAGAAATTTGGACACGGTTGCTCAATACCTGGCAGCAAAAAGACCCGGAGTTTATGCGCGATCCGAAGGTAATGCGTGAGGTGGCGGATCGATTACATGTGGAATTTCCCCAGGCGCTTCGGGCAGTAGTGAAGGAGGACTTTGCTAAGGGTGGCCAGGTGTTTGCGGGTTTAATTTTGGATTTACTGGGGGATGTGTGCAGTACGTTGCAGGCACAGCATGAGATTGTGTTGGCGCGGATTGATGCGCTGGAAGGCGTTGATCGCGGCCAAGCGGAGCGGGAATATGAACTGGTTTTGGTGCGTTTGGAGGGGCTGACGGCAGGGAATACCGAGGCGTTTCAGGGGCTGGCAAGGCAAATTGAATCGGGCTTTGGCAATATTGCACAGTTATTGGCCGACTTGAGCGGTCAGTTGGATGCGCTCAAGACAGAATTTCTAGAGCAGCAGCAGCAGGGGTTTCAGCGGCTGGAGGAGAAGCTGGACGGTCGGGAAAAGACGATTGCGGTCAGCGTAGTGATCGATTCCAGCCGACCGACGGCGAGGTTTTGGCAGGGAAGGGAAACGGAGCTAAAAACGCTGCGACAACAGCTAGACCGTGTTGCTTTGGTGGGCATTACGGGTTTGGGTGGGTATGGCAAGTCGGCGTTAGCCAATCGCGTGTTTGAGGTGTTGGATTGGCCGACTAAGATTTGGGTCACGATGAACCAACCCTACCGCTTTAGCGAACTGGGGCGTTGGTTGCTGGGCAAGTTGGGCTATGAATTGGATGAAAAGGCTGACGACGATTCAGTGGCGACGGAGTTGACTAACCGTTTGGCTGAGCAACGCTGTTTGGTGGTTTTGGATAATTTAGAGACGCTGTTGGATAGGAATGGGCAATGGTATTTGCCTGGTTACGAGGGCTTTTTGCTGAAGTGGTTAGAGTATGGCCGCAATAGTGTTGTTTTAATAACGAGCCGAGAACAGCCGTGCTTACCGAGTAGAAATAGTTACTGGCATCCGCCTTTGACTGGGTTGGTGGCGACGGAAGGAGCCAAACTCTTACAGGACTATGGGGTAACAGGGGATGAAGAAGTTATACGCGAATTTGCGCTGTTGGCGGATGGGCACCCGTTGCTGTTGGGTTTGGCAGCGGCGTTGCTGGAGGACGAGTTTGGCCCAAACGCAGATATTGCAGGGCTGAAGGTTTCCGAATTCAATCTTTTCGATTTGGTGGGACTGCATCGCGGCGACCCAGAAGCAAGTGTGAATAAGTTGTTTGCGGCTACCTTTGCGCGTTTAGATGAACGCTTGCAACGGTTGCTTTGTTGCGTGAGTGTCTACCGTTTGCCTTTTAGTGCAGCAGCGGCAGCAGTTATGTTGAAGGAAACGGCATTGACGTGGCAAGACCTAACGGTGCAACGGCAAATTGAGCAGGATTTACGGAGTTTGGCGAAACGCTCGCTGTTGCAGGAAAGCCAAAGAACAGAGGTGACGGAACGTACGTTTCAATTTTTGCCTTTGATTGCAAGTTATATCCGACGAAAACCTAATCACTGGACTTGGCCACATGAGCGAGCGATTTTCTTCTATCGTGCGACGGCAAAACCAACAGGCTGGGCAACAGATGAAGATTTACGAGAATATCTCGAAGCCTTTTATCACCATTGCGAACTTCAGCAGTTTGTAATGGCAAAGAAAATTCTAGATCTGTGCAACAGTTTCTTGACTCTGCGGGGTTATTACCGAATTCAAATTGACTTATATAGCCAGCTTGTGCCCAATTGGCAGCCCTCCACTCAGCAAGAGAGCTTGGATTTTAGTGGAATTTTAACGAATTTGGGCAATGCTTATGATGCAGTTGGGGACTATGCCCAAGCCATCAGCTACCACGAACAATCGTTACCTATTTCCAGTCAGATCGGCGACCGCAACGGCGAAGCAAGTTCTCTGGGGAATTTGGGTAATGTCTACAATGCGCTTGGAGACTATGTCAAAGCTATTGACTACTATAAGCAATCCTTAGCTATTCAAAGTGAACTCCAAGCTCGCAAAGGTGTGGCAATTTCCCTAAATAACTTGGGCATTGTCTATGATTCACTGGGGGATTATGCCAAAGCTATCGACTACTACGAACAATCCTTAGCCATTTTTAGAAAGATCGGCGACCGCAACGGCGAAGCAAGTTCTGTGGGGAATTTGGGTAATACTTACAATGCACTTGGGGACTATACCAAAGCTATTGACTGCCACGAACAATCCTTAGCCATTCAATACGAGCTCGGAGATCGTAAGGGCGTGGCAGTTTCTCTCAATAACTTGGGTAATGCCTCGTTGTGTCTTGGAGACTATGTTAAAGCGAGCAGCTACTACGAACAATCTTTAACCATTACAACTGAGATCGGCGACCGCAACGGCCTGGCAAGTGCTCTGAGTAGTTTAGGCACCGTCTATGATTCACGGGGAGACTATGTCCAAGCCATTTGCTACTATGAACGATCCTTAGCCATTCGACACGAGATCGGCGATCGCAAAGGCGTGGCAGTTTCTCTGGGGAATTTGGGTAATGCTTCCAATGCACTTGGGGACTATACCAAAGCTATTGACTGCCACGAACAATCCTTGGCCATTCGACATGAGATCGGCGATCGCAAAGGCTTGGCAGTTTCCCTAAATAACTTGGGCACTGTCTATGATTCACTTGGGGACTATACCAAAGCTAGCGATTACTACGAACAATCCTTAGCTATTTTCAGGGAGATTGGTGACCGCAATGGCGAAGCAAGTTCTCTAGGTAATATAGGTAATGTCTACAATGTGCTTGGGGACTCTTTCAAAGCGATCAGCTACTATGAACAATGCTTAGCCATGACACGCGAACTCGGAGATCACAGGGGACAAGCTAGTTCCTGGTTGAATTTAGGGAATACCTTAGTCAAAGTGGATCGAGTGCCCGATGCTTTGGGGGCCTATCGCAATGCCCGCCAACTCTATGCAGACATGGTGCTAGAGACCGATGTACAAGACTGCGACAATGCTATTGGACGACTAACCTCAGTCCCAACTCCACCCCGCCCCCAACCTTGCAACCCCTTAGCTCGGCTCTGGCAATGGTTCAATCAATGGATCCGCGCCTTCTTTCGCCTCTAAGGCTAGAGTAGAATCGACACAAAAGCCCTACCCAGTTGCATCTGTAAGCCCTTGACAAAACAACACAGAAAACGTCCGAGCTATGGGCGAATAAAACTGTAGGAGAAGCTAATGATCAGTCCTATCAAACAGCACGGTATCGTCGGTAAAAATGGCATTATTGAAATTCAAACCACTGATTTGCCAGAAGGGACTTCTGTAGAAGTCATTATCGTAGTCGAGCCAGAAGCAACGGATGAAACCGACTATTTACTCTCCACAAATGCTAATCGGGAACACCTTTTGCAAGCACTTGAAAATGCCAGCAACCCCGACAAACTCATTGTCATAACACCCGACGAATGGCATGAGAAATATTGCATTTGAAAAATTGGCATTTGAGCAGTTTACGGATTGGGCTGCTCAAGACAAAAAAACGTATGCCAAAATTGTAAATCTTATTAATGATATTCTGCGCGATCCGTTTTCCGGTCTGGGTAAACCAGAGCCATTGAAATACGATCTCAAAGATTGTTGGTCAAGGCGAATTACAGATGAACATCGCCTTGTTTATAAAGTCACCGAAGATTCGATTATTGTACTCAGTTGCAAATTTCATTACGAGTAACCCTCCAAAAGGTAAGCATCCCCTCAACAGTAAGACCCCACGAGGGCTATACTCAGAACGTTATTCTCGGCGATCGCAACCCCAGCGACAGCCACTGAGATCCTATCTTTGCCTACCGCCAGTACTTGCTTGTGATTAAAAACGACGCTTGGATTACAAAAATGGCGCAGAACGGGATGATTGTCCCCTTCGAGCCACAGCTAGTGCGACAAGTGACCTTGAATGCCGCCGCTGCGCAGCGAGTCATCAGCTATGGACTATCCTCCTATGGCTACGATATCCGCCTGAGCCCGAACGAATTTCGCGTATTCCGCCATATTCCTGGCACCATTGTCGACCCGAAAAATTTTAACCCCGCCAACCTAGAACCCGTTGACTTGCATACGGATGAGCAGGGTAGCTATTTTATTTTGCCAGCCCATTCCTATGGCTTAGGTGTTGCATTAGAGCGCTTGGCGGTGCCCGACAATGTTTCGGTCATTTGCATTGGTAAATCGACCTATGCGCGGATTGGCCTGATCGCGAACCTAAC
The DNA here is from genome assembly GCA_036704065.1 of Stenomitos sp. GTDB lineage: Bacteria > Cyanobacteriota > Cyanobacteriia > Thermosynechococcales > Thermosynechococcaceae > JAAURS01. The sequence goes on along the minus strand of DATNQK010000757.1, from coordinate 8,302 downwards.
CCCTGCTGAAGCAGGCTGGCGCGGCCACCTAACCCTAGAATTTTCCAATTCCTCTAGTGCCGATTGCCGCGTTTACGCCAATGAAGGCATTGTTCAACTCTTGTTTTTTGAAGGCGATCCCTGCAACGTTAGCTATGCGGATCGCCAGGGCAAGTATCAAGATCAATTGGAAGTGGTGACACTGGCACGCATTTAAGCGGTTACGTTGCCGTTCCTGTAGAGCCAAAGCCGCCGATGCTGCGGCTAGAGGTTTCTACTAAAGAATCTGCGTCCGTAACGGTCACTTGCAGTACAGGTGCAATCACCAGTTGGGCAATGCGCATTCCAGGTTCAACTTGGAAGGGTTGTCGACCGTGGTTGATGAGAATAACGCTAATCTCGCCGCGATACCCTGCATCAATGGTGCCTGGGCTGTTCAGCACCGTAATCTGATGCTTGAGCGCTAGGCCGCTGCGGGGACGAACTTGGGCTTCTGTTCCAGGGGGTAGCTCGATGGCAATTCCTGTGCGCACGAGGCTACTTTCACCTGGGGCAATGGCTTGGGCTTCAACCGCGACGAGGTCGAGCCCTGCATCGCCAGGATGGGCGTAGTAGGGCAGCACGGCAGTATCACAAAGGCGTTTGACTTTCAGTTCCATGGCAATGATGAAGAAATTGGGCTCACAGGTGAGGGGGCTGGGTGCGACGGCGACGCTTGTAAAACCAACGTTCGTTGCGATCGCGACGGTATTGTTGACGTTGCCACTGGGCGGCGATACCCTGTACCACTTGCGTAAAAACAGGAGCAGCATAGCCTAAGTCGCTTAGGGCTTGCAAAGGAATACCTTGCTGAATGGCCAGTGCAAACAGATGAATGATTTCTGCTGCTGCTTCGCCTAATAGATGCGCGCCTAATAGCCTGCCATCCGCTTGAACCAGTACCTTACATAACCCTGCCGGAGATTGGTTGATTAAAGCGCGATCGCAGGTTTGATAGGTTTGCCTGAGCACCTGAACGCCTGGATCGAACTGGCGTGCTTGTTGCTCGGTTAACCCCACACGAGCCAAAGCGGGTTGACTCAAAATACAGTAGGGCATTTGCCAGTACTGCATGGGTCTGTGCTGCTCGAAGAGTGCATTGTGGACTGCATGTTTGGCTTCTTGGCAAGCAAGGCTAGGTAACGGGTAGCCCCCAAGCAACGACCCACAAGCATAGATATGGGGCACAGAGGTTTGCAGGGCTCGGTTGGTGTCAATGCCTTGGGAAGATTGCTGGAGATTCAAAGCAGCTAAACCTGGTGGCAAACGCCAAGCCCCATCGGCACTGACCACTGCATCGACGGTATAACTACCAGCGCTTCCCTTGAGCACCAGACGATCTGCGGGGGCAGACTGAAGTTGAATGGGGCTGTCCGTATCAACGAGAATGCCGTCGCCTTCTAAGAAGGCCTGGAGCAAGAACGCGAGGTCTCTATCTTCATGGGGCAGTAGTGGTTCTCCCCCTGTGAGCAAGATGACAGATCGGCCTAAGCGGCGCAGGCTTTGACTGAGTTCAACGGCTGGGACACTATTGCCCCAAACCGCTACAGAGGTAGGCCACTGCTGGGGTGTGCTGCATAGGGCTGACCACAATTGAGCAATGCTCCATACGTGAGGATGCCCGATATCTAATGCTTCTGGTAGCGAAGGCTCTGGCGGCATGGCCAACAGATAAGCGCGCGATCGCAAGTCGCGTCCCTCTACCGTAAAGGCATTGCGGTTGTACGTGACCTCTCCAGTCCAGTAATCGACACCATAGGTTTGTACTGCCGCTGGGGAATGGGCATTTTCCAAAGTTGATTGCAAAACACTGGCCCACCTTACCCAATCTGCCGGAGTTAACGCAGGGTCTGCCCCTTGGATGGGCTTTGTGCGTGCGGCTTCACGCAATAACAGTAACGGATCGCAGGTGACAGGGGTACTCGGTGCCCAAGCGACTCGGGCGTGGAACTCAGCGGCTGCGATCGCAGCGGTTTTTGCCGCAGTAGTTGCCCCCACTACTACCAGATCGTAAGCAACAGCCATTCAGAATTTCCTACTCGTGGCCTAATCCAGCAGTGTCCCATCGGGCATGATGACCCGTTCAATAATGGCATTTTGCAAATTGGCATCGGTTAAATTTGCACCCGTCAGATTTGCCCCATGTAGATTAGACCAGCTTAAATCTGCACCCGTGAGATCGGCGTTAAGAAAGTCCGTTCCTTGTAAATTGGCACTGCGCAGCTTGGCCCCCTTTAAATTGGCATGGCGCAATTTAGCACTGCTCAGATTGACATGATACAAGCTGGCATTCTGTAAATCCGACCACACCAAGTTGGCTTCGTGGAGATCGACCAACGTTAAGTTGGCACCGGATAAATCGGTCTCGCTGAGATCGATTCGAGCAAACGCCCGTTCTCCCCCTGCATAGCGGGCCAAGAAATCTTGAGTCATGGCCTGTTTGGCAGCAGATACGGTGGGGCGAGAGGCAGAAGTGCTGGCCACGGGCACAGACGGATCAAGTTCGTCCAGCGTAGGGGCCTCTGCTGAGGGCAGACTTTCATCTGCTAGATCTGTATGCGTTTCTGTCTCGATGCTGTGATCGGTTAAGGGGGTGTGCTTCTCAGTCTCAATCTGGAGCTCAAGGGAGTCTAGCGCTAACAGAGAAACCGGATGTTCTGTGTCACCTTGAACCCAATTGAAGTCAGGTTCAGTTCCAGCGCTCTCTAGATCGGGGGTACTAGCAATATCTGTTGGTACGTCTTGCGAGGCAGACAAACTGCTGTTCGGTTGAATTTCTGGAGACGGTTGTGGATCGGTCGATTCCGTAGATCCAAAATCGGGGGGCTCTAGGTGAGAGCAATCGAGGTCTCCTGGCGCAAAGGTAGAACGCCAAGCGGGAAATACCGATCCTTCTTTTTGCCCGTACAGTTCAATATGTTGAACGGTTGTAAAGGATAAGTTGGCAATAGCAGTCCTTAAAACAGGCTCAACCTGGTATTGGGAGGGTTCTTCTGGCCCTGCAACGCTCAACAACAGGCGATCGCCCCGTAACTCTACCTCTACAACTGCCGCAGCGAGAGCACTCAACGATTGATCTAGATAATGGCGCAGTGCTTCTGGATCGCCTTGACTCGCCCGTTGATGCCAAACATGTGAGGAGGACTTATTAAGATCAGCATCCTCTTCAGCCACCACAGCAGAGGTATCCGATGCCTGGGGCAAATCTCTAAGCTGAGAGGACTCCTCCCGTTGAGATGCAAACCCCTCTATTTCGGCGTCTACATTTGAGGTGGGCAAAGGCAGTTCTTCCATATCCATTACACAACCAGGCCTATTCAGGTTCACAGCACATTTTTCTATTGCAGCAAGCTTAACTCCATTTAAGAACCAATCCAAAAAAAACACCATGCCTAAGCATGGTGTCGCAATCTTGAATATGGCGGTTCAAAAGAACTCAATTTGCCCAATTCAAGCTTTTAACGCTTTAGAATTCAGCCCTTAAAACAACAATTGAATTTCTCGCTGCAACAGCGAAACCAAGGCTGCATCGTTATGAGCCTTCGCAACCTTCAGACGCGCTTGCAGATACTCTAATACGCTACGACGCTGTTTGGGTTCGATAAATCGAGGCATGCTTCGATTGCGCAGGGCAGACGAAGAGACAGGTGCTGGGGTTGGTGCAACCGGACGGGTGGCCTCAATGGCTTGAGGGGTCGCAACCGACATCGGTCGCTCGTACGTTACACCACGGTAGGTCATCGTTTGGACTGGCTGTGGGACAGGCAGCTTGCCTGCTTGGGCCAAGTTGGGGCTGGGAGCCTCATGCTCAACCGTCGGGTTTTTGATCGCATCAGAGAACACTTCGTTCTGAGATTCGACCGTATACTGACTCATCCGATAGTTGAAGGTTGTCATCGTAAACTCCTTGAACTCGTCTCACTTTTGGATTCAGTGGGCGCGTTCCTTCGGGAGCACCTCCCTACTTCCGTCTCCTCCAACGATTGAGCACGATGAACTGCCAACAGCAAATGGCCAACTTCAACGCAATAGCCAAAGGAGATGAACGTTTTCTCTAAACTTCTGTATTCTAAGCTACCGTTTTGAAGATAATTTGGAATTTTTACAGAAATTTATAAATTCAGGCCTCAGACAGATCTGGGGTGGAGTACTTTGGGCTTGCGTGGGCGAGACGTTCTGACATAAGGCAGATGTAACCGCTTCTGTATTGGGAATAGGTCTGGTCGATGGTAGGTCTGGGTGGTACATTACAGGCTGAACTTCTTTGTCTTAAGTGTTTATGGTCTTTCAAGTCCCCTTTGCGCAATTGGTGGATGTGTTGCAAGCAACCCCTGTCCACATCCCTGAAGAACTCTACTCGCGCATCGTGCTGGGGCTTAACACCGACACCCGCACGCTCCAGCCCGGAGAGGCCTTTTTAGCGCTGCGAGGCGAAAATTTTGATGGCCATCGCTTTGTAGAGTCGGCCATTGCATCGGGTGCAAGCGTGGCGATTGTGGATCACGCATTGCCCGTAACGGTGCCTCAGTTGGTGGTGGCTGATACGCTGAAGGCCTATCAGGCTTTAGGGCGTTGGTGGCGCGATCGCTTTGATATTCCGGTGGTTGCTATTACTGGTTCGGTCGGCAAAACCACTACCAAAGAGTTAATTGCTGCAGTGTTGGGGACAGCGGGGCCTGTCTTGAAAACCGAAGCCAACTTCAACAATGAAATTGGGGTTCCCAAAACGTTACTGAATCTCAATGCTGACCATCGCTTTGCGGTGATCGAGATGGGGATGCGTGGCCCTGGTGAAATTGCCGAACTGTCCCACATTGCCCGACCCGACATTGCCGTAATTACCAATGTAGGAACGGCCCACATTGGACGACTGGGTTCACGGGAGGCGATCGCTGGTGCCAAGTGTGAACTGCTTGCCACCCTGCCCTCTAGCAGTTTGGCTGTACTCAACGCCGAAAATCCCTTGCTGCTAGAGACTGCCCAGGCAGTATGGTCAGGCAAGACCATCACCTATGGTCTGACAACCGGGGAATTGCGAGGTATTTGTATTGATGAGCGCACCTTAGAAGTCGATGGCATTCGCTATCCCTTGCCCCTGCCAGGGGAACATAATGCGCTCAACTTCTTGGCTGCCATTGCTATTGCCCGAGCGCTCCAACTCGACGATACGGCCTTACGTCAGGGCATTTCTGTTGCGCTGCCCGAAGGGCGTGCCCAACGCTATCGGGTGGCAAACGACATCGTATTGCTAGACGAGTCCTACAATGCGGGGGCCGAATCGATGTTTGCCTCCCTTAAATTGCTTGCCCATACCCCTGGGGAACGTCGCATTGCCGTACTAGGCCCCATGAAAGAACTGGGCAATTATGCCGAAGAATTGCATCGTGCCGTGGGGGCTGCGGCTGCGTCTCTCAACCTAGATGCGCTCTACATCCTCGACCAAGGGCCAGAAGGAACCGCGATGGCCGAGGGTGCAACCTCTGTGCCAACCCAACAGTTTGATTCCCATGCTGCGCTCATCGAGCACCTGGCCCAAACCGTTCAATCAGGCGATCGCCTGTTGTTTAAGGCATCTCATGCCATTGGTTTAGATCGAGTGGTGCAGGGTCTGAAAGACCATTTAGGCGATGCTCGCGAATGATTGCGCCTGAATGATTGTGCGTGAGGGTTGGTATTGAGGCATCACTCGGCTAGGGGACAATATTGAACCTCTGAAACTGGGTGTGTCTGCCTCAAAATTCGAGTTTTGCTGAAACTTGTATAGTGTTTAAAGGATGGCTCTGAGGCAATAGAGTCCCCCAAGGTTAGGCAATACACCTGCCTCATAAGTGCTGACTGAAGTCTGCCACTTTTTTAGATTAAGCTGCTTCGTTTGAGCGAGGTAGATCGCATCGTTGCTTAGGATTGCCGATGGACTTACCTTCCTTTCTCTGGTTATGGAAAATTGCGGCTTGGTCGATGGGACTTGCCTTAGTGGCTTATTGCGGTCTAGCGTTCACCGGATGGGCACTGTTTCGGCAAAATAGTCCGCAGGTTACTTTGCCTGCATGGTGGCGTAGTTTCCATATCATCTTGGGCTTAAGCCTATTGTTCTTGGTCTTAGCACTGTTGGCGATTGGTATTGTCGGCACATTGGGCCATTATGGCTCGCTGGGGCATTCTCCCCATGGGGTGATTGGCCTGGTGGTTGTGGGGTTGACCTTTGCTTCGGGGTGGGCGGCACTCCAAATTCGCCAAGGCAAGGCTGGGGCAAGAACCCTGCACCTGCGGATAAATCTCTTACTCGGAGTTGCCATGCTGGGTGTGTTATTTACAGGATGGCTGGTGGTGCAAAAATACTTGTCCTAGACCTAGACAGTAAGGGTAAGATTTGGGTGTATTGATTAACGTAAAACTGTATATAGGTCTCAGTCGCGAGTGTCTAATTTGTATCATTTCTTTGACAAGTTAAAGTGAAGTTTGACAGAGTTTTCGGTCTCTTCGCGTACACTTTAAGACAGCCTTCCACGCACTGATTTAGACGGTCGTTCCTCAACGCAGCGCTATGGATCAAGAACAACGCAATCGATTCCGTCATTTGTTGATTATTGATGATGCAGAGGGACGAAGAACCGTTGCTCTCGAGGCGGCAACCTATTCAATTGGTCGCGATTCCACAAATTCGATTGTATTGCACTCTAAAATGGTGTCTCGTCAGCACGCCATTCTTTTGCGGGTCACATCTCCAGAAACCTCTACCTATCTCTTCCGGATCATTGATGGCGATTTACAGGGTAAGCGCAGTACAAATGGCCTGATGATCAATGGCAGACGGCTGTTTTCCCACGACCTTAAACATGGCGATATGGTTGTTTTTGGTGGGGATGTCAAAGCCAAATACTATGCTGTTTCTAACTTGACGGATTCTGATTTTGATCGCTTTGTCGAAGCAAAAGATCTGTCCACAATTTTATCGAATTCCATTAATCCCTTTGCCACGTTAGTCCCTACAGACGACGACTTTCAAAGTCTGAGTGAAGCAGCCCTTGTACGCCTAGCCTCCTTTCCCGAGCTGACGCCTTACCCCATTCTCGAAATCGATTTATCGGGTACAGTGACCTATCTAAATCCTTCGGCAGTGATGCAATTTCCTGATCTGACGGATTTAGGGCCTGCACACCCGATGATGCAGGGCCTGCTCCCCATGGAAAAACCTGTCCAGCCTGGACAACGGACATTTTTTGTACGTGAGGTGGAGATTGGCGACCATGTGTTTGAGCAGTCGATTCACTACATTGCCGAAAGCGATCTGATTCGCAGTTATGTCACAGACATTACGGTGCGCAAGCGAGCGGAGGAGCAACTGCGCCACCAAGCCCAACGCGAAGCCATCATTAACCGGATCGTGCAGGCCATGCGGGGCACGATGGTGACGGCGGAAGTTTTGCAGATCACGGTAGGACTGTTGTTAGAGGCTCTTGAAGCCAGCCATTGCATTATTGTGCAGATCAGCGCGGATGGAGAGTTGGTCAACCACTATGTGAGCCATACTGCCGTAGGACGACATGACTTGGTGCAGGGCAATGACCGATTTTTGAGCCTGTGCCAGGAGGCGATGGTTCAGGGCAATCAAGTGGTGCTGAATGAGGAAGAAAGTGGCACAGACCTAGAGATTTTAGCGATCTGTCAGCAATGCCAAGTTTCTTCTGTGTTAATGACTCCCCTCATCTATCTGCAAAATTATCTGGGCAGTATCAGCTTATTTCAAAAGCGTGTCTCGGCAGATTCAGAGATCCGTGAGTGGAATGTGGATGAACGAGGGCTGGTTAAAACCATTGCCGATCAATGTGCGATCGCCATTCATCAGGCCCAGCTTTACCAAAAGGTGCAGGATCTCAACGCCGACCTCGAACGCCAAGTCGAAGAGCGCACCGCTCAGTTGCAACAAAAGATGCAAGAGCTAGAACGCCTCAATAACTTGAAGGACGACTTCTTAAGCACGGTTTCCCACGAGTTGCGGACACCCATGTCGAACATCAAGATGGCGATTCACATGCTGAATCAATTCCCGCTGGAGCAACGTCAGCGGCGCTATATTGATATCCTCGCCGTTGAATGTGAGCGCGAAACGGAACTGATTAACGACCTGCTCGACCTGCAGCGTTTAGAGGCTGGGGTGAACCCCGTAGGTGTAGAAGATCTGTGTTTACAAGAGTGGCTACCTCGGATTTTGGAGCCGTTTCAATCTCGTGTTAGTGAGCGCGAACAACATTTTCATGTGGAGTGTGATGCTCAACTCCCCGCC
>DATNQK010000756.1:0-6504 GCA_036704065.1 Stenomitos sp. | reverse complement strand
CTACTACCGCACTGCCGATGAATTTTTAGCAGAGTTGTCACTGGTACGCGATAACTTACGGTCTACAGGACTCAACTGTCGCGAACTGGATAACCTGATCTGTCAAGTAGAAATCTTCGGCTTTACCCTAGTAGAACTGGATGTGCGCCAAGAAAGTTCGCGCCATTCCAATGCCTTACAAGAAATTGTCCAGTACCTAGAAATTTTACCTAAAACCTACGATGACCTCTCCGAGGCCGAGCGCTGCCTTTGGCTGGCTACAGAACTGCAAACTCGACGGCCTCTGATTCCTTCAGAATTGCCTTTCTCGGAAACCACCCGAGAAACCATTGAAACCTTCCGCATGATCCGGCGCTTGCAGGAAGAGTTTGGCACCCACATCTGTCGTACCTACGTCATCAGCATGTGCCACGATGTCAGCGACATGTTGGAGGTGTTACTGCTCGCCAAAGAAGCAGGCTTATACGACCCTGTCACAGGCAGTGGCACTTTAGAAGTCGTGCCATTGTTTGAGACCGTTGACGATCTCAAACGTGCACCCCACGTAATGTCGGAGCTGTTTGAGCTGCCCTTTTACCCCAGCTATTTGGCCTGTAGCCACCTCAACAGCGCTCCCGTCGCAGCAGACAACGACGATTCATCTCCTGCTGCTTCCAGCCTGCTGCAAGAAGTCATGCTTGGCTACTCGGACAGCAACAAAGATTCTGGGTTCCTCAGCAGTAATTGGGAAATTTATAAAGCGCAGCAGAGCCTTAATCTCACAGCCCAAAAGTATGGCGTTGCCTTACGCATCTTCCACGGACGTGGTGGTTCTGTAGGACGCGGCGGCGGGCCTGCCTATGAAGCCATTCTGGCCCAACCAGGCAACAGTGTGAATGGTCGGATCAAAATTACTGAGCAAGGCGAGGTGGTTGCCTCCAAATATGCGTTACCGGAGTTGGCACTGTATAACTTAGAAACCATCAGCACAGCGGTAATTCAGGCCAGCTTGCTCCACTCCACGATGGACAATATCGAGCCCTGGCACGACATCATGGAACGGCTAGCCATGCGATCACGCGAACAATACCGCCAACTCGTCTATGCCCAAGAGGACTTCGTCGAGTTTTTCCATCAGATCACCCCGATTCAAGAAATCAGTCAGCTGCAAATCAGCTCTCGCTCGGCACGACGTCCGAATCAACCCCAGCAGAAAAAGAGCATTGATAGCCTGCGTGCCATTCCCTGGGTATTCAGTTGGACACAGAGTCGATTTTTATTACCCGCCTGGTACGGGGTAGGGACAGCCCTGCAAGACTTCTTAAGCGCCAACGAAGCGGATCATTTGGCGTTACTGCGGTATTTCTACTACAAATGGCCTTTCTTTAAGATGGTCATCTCTAAGGTGGAAATGACCCTTTCTAAAGTCGACCTCCAAATTGCCCATCATTATGTCGCTCAACTTGGCGATCCGGCTGACATAGAACGGTTTGAGCGACTATTTGAGCAGATTTCTCAAGAGTATTACCTCACACGAGATTTAATCTTGAGCATTACGGGGCATCAGCGTTTATTGGATGGCGATACAGGGTTACAGCGCTCTGTACAGTTGCGCAACGGCAGCATTGTGCCGCTCAACTTTTTGCAGGTTTTACTGCTAAAACGACTGCGCGAACACCAAAATACTGTCACCTTCGGCCCAACCACGAGTAAGGCTGAACTGCTTAGAGGCGCGCTGCTAACCATTAATGGTATTGCCGCAGGGATGCGAAATACAGGTTGATGCGTAAGGGCAACGCTTGAAGCGGTTAATCGACCGTTCAGCGATTGGACAACCATACTTTTCAGCCCTTGGGTCTGCGATCGCCTCTAGGCATTTAGCTAGCCGAGTCAGACGCGCCTTGGGCTAGGAGTTTTTCCTTGTCCAGCCGTCGTTTGCGGGCATAGAGTTGGATTGTAGCCACCATCGTCACCACCATGCCAAAGATGACCCATACCGTGGCATCCGTAGGGAAACTGTTCTTGAACACAACCAGGAGCACAATTACAACTAGCATCACTGTCGGTGCTTCATTTAAGCCCCTCAGTTGCTGACCACTCCAGCGACAAGTTCCCTCCGCCAACTGCTTCATCAGGCGCATGCAGTAAAAGTGATAGCCCAACAGCAATGCCACAAACGTCAACTTAGCGTGTAACCACCCTTGATGGAGTAATTCGGGCGCTAATACCAATAGCCCAATGGCACAGACAACCGTCACAATCATGCCAGGGGTGGTAATGATGTTCAGCAAACGCTTTTCCATCAGCGTGTACTGTTTCTTTAAAATCGACTGCGCAGGCTCCGCTTCTTCGTTGGCTTCAACATGATAAATAAACAAGCGCACCAGATAAAACAGCCCAGCAAACCAAACCACCACGCCAATAATATGAAACGCTTTAAACCAGAAATATGCCATGATGCATCTCAACTCAGAATTTAAAGAATGGGGACCAACAGCAGTGCAAACCCAAACACCATTTTGCCAGAGCAACCGTAGCCTATCGAAATCTGCCGTTGCAAGATAGAACATTCTTGTGGCATTTCATAACAGCTCATTTTAGGCACTTCATAACAGCATCAGTCGCCAGGTCTCTCAATATCAATCCCAGAAATTGCTAAAGTGGAGGCAGCGACTTCTACAGCAGGCGATTGGAGCTATGAGTTCACCCATCCAAGCAGTTCAAACCACCTACTACGGGGGAGACGCCTATCAGCGCACTCCACCGCCTGACCTTCCATCGCTATTGCTGAAAGAGCGGATTGTCTATTTTGGCTTGCCGTTGGTTTCCGATGATGATCTCAAGCGCCAAATGCGCATTGATGTCACCAAGTTGATTATTGCCCAGTTGCTTTACTTGCAGTTTGACGATCCAGATAAACCCATTCTGTTTTACATCAACTCCACGGGCACCTCTTGGTATGGCGGCGACTCCATTGGCTTCGAAACAGAAGCGTTTGCCATCTGCGACACAATGAATTACATTAAGCCCCCTGTACATACCATTTGTATTGGGCAAGCAATGGGAACTGCAGCAATGATCTTGTCTGCTGGGGCCAAAGGGTTTCGAGCAAGCCTACCCCATGCCACCATCGTGCTGCACCAGCCCAAAACCGGAACCCGTGGACAGGCCACAGACATCCAAATTCGGGCGAAGGAAGTGCTCGACAACAAAGCAGCCATCTTGGAGATCCTGTCTAAAAACACGGGTCAACCCACCGAAAAAATTGCTAAAGATACTGATCGTATGCTGTACATGACGCCCCAAGAGGCGAAAGAATACGGCTTAATTGATCGTGTACTTGAGAGCGTAAAAGACCTCCCCAAACCGTTGCCTGCTTTGACTTAGGGGACACCAATGCCAACCCGTAATGTTCCGTACAATATCCCTGGCAGCCCCTACTGGCAGTGGATTAATATCTACACCCGCTTAAGCCAAGAGCGGATTTTATTCTTGGATGGCCCCATTAACGATGGGTTAGCCAACGCCATTATCTCTGCGCTGCTCTATCTTGATTCCCAAGATCAAACTAAGCCCGTTTACTTATATATCAATTCCATTGGAGACATGGCTGCCGGACAAGCGTCTCTAAGAGATGGTATGAGTTCCATTACAGCAGGCATGGCCATTTACGACACCATGCAGCATGTCAAATCTGAGATTGTCACTATTTGTATGGGCACAGCACGAGGGATGGCAGCAGTTCTGTTGTCGGCAGGGGCCAAAGGGAAACGCGCCAGTTTGCCTCACGCAAGCATCGTGCTGAACTATCCCCGCACGGTGACCCAAGGGCAAGCCAGTGATATTGCCATTGATGCCCAACAGGTTCTAGGCAAACGCCGAGAAATGGTGGAGTTGCTCAGCCGAACTACGGGGCAAACTGCCGATAAAATTGCCGAAGATACTGAACGGATGTTCTACATGACCCCCCAAGAGGCTCAAGCCTACGGCCTCATTGATCGGGTTTTGGAACAGGGTAAAGTCTTGCCTGTGCCCTCCTCTGCTGCTTTGGTCTAACGCGTTATCTACTTCTGGAGAACAGAAATCATGCCTATTGGAAGCCCTAAAGTTCCATTCCGTTTACCTGGAAGTACCTACGAGCAGTGGATTGATATTGAAGATCGCTTGTTTCGGGAACGCATTATCTTTTTAACGGAAGAGGTGAGCGATAACATCGCCAATGCGATTGTGGCTTACATGCTGTACCTTGAATCGGACGATCCATCCAAACCCATTTACCTCTATATCAACTCCCCAGGCGGTTCTGTGACAGCAGGCATGGCCATTTATGACACCATGCAGCATATTAAATCTGAAGTCATCACAATTTGCGTGGGTTTAGCTGCTTCTATGGGTGCGTTCTTACTGGCAGCAGGCTCTAAAGGCAAGCGGTTTGCACTGCCACACTCCCGCATCATGATTCACCAACCCCTGGGTGGCGCTAGAGGCCAAGCTACAGACTTGCAAATCGAAGCCAAGGAAATCTTGCGGATGCGCACTAAACTGAACGAGTTACTAGCGCACCACACCGGCAAACCGATTGAGCAAATCCAGAAGGATACCGACCGCGACTACTTCCTATCGGCGGAAGAAGCCAAAGCCTATGGACTCATCGATAACGTGATTGAACGCGCCCTTGGCTAAACGCTCTTTCCCCTAGGTTTGCACTCGCTGAGTAAAGGCACCCTGTTAGGGGTGCCTTTTTTGATGCCACCGAAAGGGGCCTGGTTGAGATACGGTCTAGGGAACCAGCACAGGTAAAGAGACGATACAAGTGGTACCCCGATCAACGGTGCTGGAGATGGTCACAGAACCTTGATGCAAGTCAACACATTTTTTGACCACTACAAGCCCCAACCCAGTGCCTGGAATACTGGCTACATTTTTGCCCCGTTGAAAAGGTGCGAATAGCTGTGCCTGATCCGTGACTTGAATTCCAATGCCTTGATCTTCCACCTTCAGCAGAATCCGCTGCAACTGAAACTCTAAGCTTAAGTGCACAACGCCACCTTTAGGGGAGTACTTAATGGCATTGGACAACAGATTTGCCAATATCGAGCGCAATAATCTTTCATCCAAGTGCGGCAAAACGGCTGGCTGACCGTGACAGGTAAAGTGCAACGCATGGTTTGGCCCTGCACTCAGGCGCATCTCTTCGACAAAGTGGCGGCAGAAGGGTTCGAGGGCGATCGGCTTCGGATTGAATTCCAACTTGCCAGTTTCAGCCCGGTTAATCATCAAGATGTCATCTAAGAGCTGCGCAATTTGCTTTAATGCATCTTGAATCCGGTGCAAATTGCGCATCCGTTTGGCGGTATCGTCCCAAGCATCCTGACTGTTTTCTAGCAACTGGGCAGCCGCAAGAGCCGTACTCAAAGGGGTACGAAATTCATGGGACGCCATAGAAAAGAACCGCGTTTTTAACTCTCCCAGTTCTTTTTCCTGTTCTAGGGCCAGGCGAATTTCATCGAGACGTTTGCGTTCGGTGATGTCTCGTGAGTTGACAATGATCCGTGGGGCAGCGTTATCGACAAAAGTCTGGGCGATCGCCTCTAGTACCCGCCAAGACCCATCCTGATGTTTGCAGCGAAACTCAATAGGAGAAGACAAGGGCGCAGCGGCCTCTTGGAGAGTGCGGTTTAAGCTAAGGGCGGTTTTGGCACAGTCGTCGGGATGAATATTGTCAAAGAACCCCGTGCCGATCAATTCGGCTACCCGATACCCCAATACTTTCTCGACGGAGGGGCTTTCGTAATGAATAATGCCGTCAGGATCCAGGATAGTAATAATATCTAAGGCGTTTTCAATCAGCGAGCGGAATCGTTCTTCACTTTGACGTAGGGCTTGTTCAACGGCTTTTCGTTCAGTGGTATCGCGTTGAACCGCAATCCAGTGGGTATACCATCCGGCCTTATCCGCAACCGGAACAATACTAAACTCATTCCAAAATTCGGTTCCGTCTTTGCGATAGTTGATGACTTCAACAGTCGCAGGCTGCCAACAGGCCAACGCTGTCCGAACTTTATCTAGGGCGCGGCGATCCGTATTGGGCCCTTGGAGGATGCGAGGGGTTTTGCCTAAGACTTCCTCAGGGCGATAGCCAGAGATTCGGGTAAAGGCTTCATTCACATACAAAATACGAGGCCCTTGTCCCTCAATGGGTTCGGCCTCAGTGATCACCACGGCATCGTTGGTGTTGAGAACCACCGACTGCAAAAGCCTCACCTGTTCTTCTTGCTGTTTATGCTCGGTAATATCTGCCATCACTGCAACCAGGCCATTGATCCGGCCTTCACTATCCTGAAGAGGCGCTGCGGAGAAGACAATATCGATGGGAGTGCCGCTTTTCTTGAACCGACACAGTTCAACTCGCGGATAAATCGCCCCTTGCCATACCTTGCGGCATAACTCGTGGTATTCGGGATCGTCTTTGAAGATGGGGTTGAGTTGACCCACCACCTCCCCTTCGCTCCAACCAAACATTTC
>DATNQK010000755.1:0-3384 GCA_036704065.1 Stenomitos sp. | reverse complement strand
CGCAGGGTTGGTAGCTCAGCAATCACGCCAAACTCGCTTGTGCAAAGCTCATCAGCCTCAAAGCCATCTAGCCCTAATCCACTTACGGTTACGGTCAGTCGAGTTGTATCCAGATCCGCAAAGCCAGGGGTTGGCAATAATGGCTTTTCTAAGACCGTCAGGTTAGGAAGGGCGGCAATTCTCTGTCTGGCCTGTTGGGCTTGGGTTAAGGTTTTGGCCATTAGACAGTCCCCTTGGGTGGCAATTTGTGCACAGGCTGCTTCTAAGGAAGCCAAAAGAAGGTTACTGGGGCTGCTAGATTGCAGCAGTTGGAGGGTTGCTGTAACTTTTGTGCCATCGATGCGGTTTCCCTGCCGATGCAAGAGGGCTGCTTGTGTCAGAGCCCCTAAGGTTTTATGAGTCGACTGCACCACTAAATCTGCCCCAGCCGCTAGGGCAGAGTTTGGCAAGCTGGGATGTAGGCCAAAGTGAGCGCCGTGGGCTTCATCCACAATGAAGGGAACGTTAGCCCGATGGGCGAGTTGGGCGATCGCCGTAATATCGCCGCACACCCCATGATAGGTGGGGGATACGGTGAAAATAGCCTTCACGTCAGGATGTTGTGCAAGGGCTTGGGCAATCGAATGAACAGATGTACCGTGGACTAAATCCGTTTGGGGATCGTATTCGGGGCAGACAAAAATCGGCAGGGCACCCGATAAAATGAGGCCTCCAATTGCCGAGCGATGGACATTTCGCGGCAGGATAATTTTGTCTCCTGGCCCACAGACGGATAAAATCGCAGCCAACATCCCAACCGTTGCACCATTGACCAAGAACCAGGTTTGGTCTGCTCCAAAGGTTTCAGCGGCCAAGGTCTGGGCGGCCATGACTGCACTTTGAGGTTCAAACAAGCCCAATCCTGGCAAGTCTGGTAAATCAGCTTGATAAGCCGCTAGTCCAATCAGGTTTTGCATCTGTTGGGGTATCGCTTGGCCGCGCTTATGTCCGGGAGTACAGAATAAACTGGCCTCGGCAACAGAAGCAGACTGCAATGCGTCACTAATGGCGGTTTGAATTCGATGCACAAAAATCCGAACCCTGACTAAACTACTAATAAATAAAAACTGACCCCTTCATTGTTAAGTTGGGGATCACTGATAGAACCTAATAGCTGACCAGTCTGAGGATATAACGGTGACGGTTTCACTGAATGGCATTCAAGACAATATTCAAGAGCGTAAGGCCGATCACCTGCGGATTTGTTTGGACGAGAAGGTGCAATGTCAGACCGCGACCAACGGGTTTGAACGCTTCCGGTTCCGACACTGTTGTTTACCTGAGCTAGACTACGACGCTATAAACGTAGAGACTCAGTTTCTAGGATATTCGCTACAGTCGCCGATTCTGATCTCTTCCATGACAGGCGGTACAGAATTGGCAAAGTCCATCAATCAACGTTTGGCACGGGTGGCGCAGCACTATGGGCTGGCAATGGGAGTCGGTTCTCAACGGATTGCTTTAGAAAAGCCAGATTTGAATAGTACTTTCGCTGTGCGATCGCAGGCACCCGATATTTTCTTGATGGCGAACTTAGGGGCAGTGCAGTTGAACTATGGCTGTGGTGTAGAAGAATGCCGCCGCATTGTTGAAACCTTAGAAGCCAATGCACTAATTTTGCATCTTAATCCGCTACAGGAATGTGTGCAGAGTCATGGCGATCGCAATTTCCAGGGTCTACTGCCCAAAATTGCCGAGCTGTGTGAGAAACTCTCAGTTCCTGTTATTGCCAAGGAAGTGGGCAATGGCATTTCGGGGGCAATTGCTCAACGCTTAATCGAAGCAGGCATAGCAGCCATTGACGTGGCAGGTCGAGGTGGTACCTCTTGGGCCAAGGTGGAAGGCGAACGGGCAACCGATGCTCGTCAACAGCGCTTAGGCGAAACCTTTGCTGAATGGGGCCTTTCTACAGCCGAGTGTCTGCAAGAAGTTAGAGCCTTGGATGCCGAAATTCCTCTCATTGCATCGGGTGGCCTACGGACAGGGTTAGACATTGCAAAGGCGATCGCCCTTGGTGCTGATTTGGCTGGGTTGGCTTACCCATTTCTTACTGCTGCTCATGAATCCGAGGCCGCCCTATATGAGCTGGTGGACATCCTGATTGCAGAGTTGAAAACCACTTTGCTCTGTACAGGAAATGCTAGCTTGTCGGATTTAAAGCAAGGTCAGATGGCCTGTCTAGACGCTTCTGTATAACTTCATAACTTCTCAGGCGTTTTCCTCACTCCCCTTCGCTCTCCTTGTCGCTATTCATGGACCATCGAGCACTTAAAGAGTCTCTAAAATCTAAATCTTGTCTTGAACGGTTGATAATCACTTACGACTGCAACGGTACCTTTGGTTTGGCCTCTACTCCTTCGGTTCCGATAAAGTTTTGCTGAACAGAAGTTTTTTCCTCAAACAGAGAGCCCTCTAAGCGTGGTCTATACCTGTAGGGAGGAAAGGCACAAGAGAAACCGTATGCCAAGTGTGGCTATTAAAAGTTGATGTAAATGTAGCTCAAGGAATACGCCCAAAAGATAGAGAGATGCAACTTTGGACTTTCCCTAAGTAGGAAGATCTCTTAAGCCTTGGTTTCCGGTAGTTTTAGCTCATAGTACTTAAAAGCGAGATATTAAAAAAGTTTTGGATGTTGCTGATGTTTTAGAAAAAGCATGCCTAACTTAAGAAAAGCAGTGATCTCATCCTTAAGACAATGCTTTAGGTTGGGTTCTTGTCCTGCAGCTCTGCATCCTAGATGCACTCAAGGAAAACTCCACAGTAAGCGGAGTATTTCTTGAGAAGTACGTCTTTGTAAGCAGGTAAACGTGCAATTTGGTATGAGAACACATGGAACTGCAGAGAACTAAGTCTTCTTTTGTCATCAATTTATCAAGCTGCCTCTAACCCCACTTCAACTTATCCCTCCCCTTGAATCCAATAACTGTAGAAGAACTGTATTAGAAGGCATAGAACGATTATGACAATTGTCCGTGTTGTCTATATTGAAGATCATCATCTCACCCGCCTTGGCCTTCAGACAGCCTTACAGCAGGATGGAACAGGTATCAAGATCGTGGGTCTTGCGCAAAATGGCGAAGATGGATTGGAGCAATTACAAAACCTCCTACCGGACGTGGCACTTATTGACATTGGTCTACCTACGATTGATGGGATTGAGCTGACACGACGCTTTCGAGAGTTTCAATCCACATTAGAGGGTGACATTCAAGGACATACCAAGATTGTCATGTTAACCATGCAGGGCGATAAAAGCTCAGTACTGGCAGCGTTTGCCGCAGGCGCTGATTCCTATTGCATGAAAACTATTTCTCCTGAGCAATTGATTGAAGTCATTCATACCAC
>DATNQK010000754.1:0-4725 GCA_036704065.1 Stenomitos sp. | reverse complement strand
TTAGAAGACAAGACGTTCCTGTGGGCCTTAAAGGGGGGTGCTCAAGGTGTGACCCCTCAAATCTTGGGTATTGTCCCAGACTTACCCCTTCCTATTTCTCTATCAGAGGGTCAAGCGAGGGCACAGACCCTGTCACTGGCGCTGTCTTCTGCGCCGCAAGTTGCAATTCTGGAGAAGGAAGAGGCTGACCTTGAGGCGGAGGGTGTGTTCGAGCAGGTGTTAGCCCGTGGTATCGCTGCATCGTCGGGCTGGGCTGCTGGGCCGGTTTGCGTGATCAAGGATTATAGCCAAGTGGTGCCCAGCTCCTTGAAAGGGGTAATCCTGGCGGTTGATTCCTTTGAGCCCATTCATTTGCCTTGGCTGAAGGCTGCGGCTGGCCTTATTTGCGAGAAGGGTGGTATCACCTCTCACGGGGCTATCATGGCTCGGGAGTTAGGCTGTCCGGCTGTTGTAGGCGTTGCTGATATTACGCAGATTCTTGCAACAGGACAGTGGGTTGCCTTACGGGGCGATGTAGGGGAAATCTATGCGTGTGATGCCAAAGACGCTCGGGCTTTTGTTGCGCCTAAACAGCCCCCTGCAACGGCCTTACCCCAATTTCCCTTGGCGACTCAATTGTTAGTGAGCTGTAGCCAACCCTCTCAGCTGAAGGCGTTGGCTAAGGCAAAGTGTGATGGCGTTGGCTTGGTGCGAGGCGAGTGGCTCTTATGGGGACAGCTGGAGCAGTTTACTGATAATACTGTTGATGACTTCACGCAACTGCAACAGTCTATCGCGGAGGATTTAGTGGCGATGGCTCGTACCGTTGCCCCTCGTCCGCTCTACTATCGCAGTATTGATGCAGATGCCTTGGATCGGAATTGGCTGAACCGCACCGAACGTATGGGTACTGAACAAAACCCTGCGATTGGCACTCGCGGTATCCTCCGTTATCAAGCCAATGCTGCACAATTTGATGCTGAATTGCGCTTGCTAAAAGGTCTGCTCGATCAAGGGATTTGCAACTTGCGTTTAATTCTGCCCTTTGTGCGATCGCCAGAGGAAGTGGTGTTTTGCAGCCAAAGAATGCAAGCGATGGGGCTAGATCCTGAACATGAGTTGCCCTTGTGGATGATGGCAGAGGTTCCCTCGGTTCTGTTTGGCCTAGAACGCTACAAGGATGCAGGGATTCAAGGCATTACAGTGGGTCTCAACGATTGGGCTCAGTTGCTGCTTGGTATTGATCGCGATCATCCTGCCTTTTATTCCCTATTGATGCAAAACCAAGCGCCCCTCAAACAAGCAATCGTGCAGTTGGTGCGCCAAGCCAGCGCCTTAAATTTACCCAGCATCGTCTGCGGCTCGATTGTGCCCCAAATGCTGGAATCTTGGTTGGAGCAGCTGATCCACGCAGGTCTGACCGGAGTTTGTGTAGATATGGAGTCTCTAAGCTCCATGCGGCAGGCGATCGCCCGTGTAGAAGCAAGACTGAGCACCCCTTAAAGTTTGGCGACGGTGCCCGAAATGCTCTAAAGCTTGAGATAATACAGGGTGCCGACTTCGTTCAGCGCATCGTTTCAGACGTCGCATTATCCGAATTTATGCAAACCTACTACTACATTCTCGCAAGCCAAAAATTTTTACTTGAAGAGGAACCTCTACAAGAAGTCTTTGACGAGCGCCACCGTTACTATCAAGAAAACCAGAAAGAAATTGATTTTTGGATGCTTCGGCAGCCTGCATTTGTCGATGCGCCTGAAATGTCTGCCGTGAAGGCCGCTTGTCCCCAGCCTTGTGCGGCCATTGTATCCACCAATGCTCAGTGGATTCAATGGTGTAAGTTACGCCTGGAGTTTGTCTTGACAGGGTCTTTTGAAGCCCCCTCAGCGTCTATTCCGGACCCTTTGGCTGCCGCGGCTGTGGTCTATTAAGTTGCTCCACTGGTTCTGTGCTGCTACCCGCGATGGGCAACATGCCCACTAGCGGGTTAGCAGAATTCCAGAAGGCCCAAAGCAACCCGCCATCACGATGCCGAGCACAGACCCTGCAACCACCTGTAAGGGCGTATGCCCCAACAGTTCCTTCAGTCGGTTCTCATTGAAGACGGGATGTTCTTGAAATAATTCATCCATCATCTTGTTCAGGATGCGGGCTTGTTTGCCTGCTGCCTGTCGTACTCCTGCTGCGTCGTACATGACGATGATGGCAAAGAGTGTGGCGATCGCAAATTCCGTTCCATCCCACCCTTTGGATTGACCCACGCCTGTTGCTAGGGCCGTGACCAATGCCGAATGGGAACTCGGCATCCCTCCTGTGCCTACCAAAACACGGAGGTTAATCTTGCGATGGTTAATGAATTCAAATGGAAGCTTGAGAAGTTGGGCAATGAGACTCGCGGCTAGGGCAATCAGTAACGTCTGATTGTGAATGATGTTGCCAAAGTCCTGCATAGAATGTGACCTGTTGAATATCCTGCCCCGTATCAAAAATGAAAATGAATGATTGAGCGCAACCTTGCCCTGTCGGCTACGGCTCAATCATTGCTTTGTTATGATTTGCGTTCTGTAATGTAGTCTGCGATCGCCATCAGCGGCAGTGCCTTATCGCCAAACTCAACGAGCATCGCTTTTGCCTCTTGTACAAGCTGTTGGGCTTGGCGTCTCGACTCTTCGATCCCCCACAAACTCGGATAGGTTGCTTTTTGAGCTTGTAAATCTTTGCCTGCGGTTTTGCCCAGTTCCTCGCAGGTGGCTGTAATATCCAACACATCATCGATAATTTGGAACGCCAAGCCAATGTTGCGGGCATAACGCGTCAGTTTGTCTAGCGTTTGGGCATCCGCACTCGATAACTCGGCCCCAGATACCACTGCTGCTTCCAACAGTGCCCCAGTTTTGTGGGTGTGGATGAAATTGAGGGTCGAGAGCGTGACATCAGTTTCGCCTTCCGACTCTAGATCCACCACTTGTCCCCCAACCAGACCCGTTGCCGCGACAGCATGACCCAGACGGGCCACTACCTTCAGCAGGCGGTCTGCTTGAACCCCTTTGGTATGAACCGCCACGTACTCAAAGGCATAGGCTAACAACCCGTCGCCTGCCAGAATCGCAATGTCCTCGCCATAGACCTTGTGATTGGTGAGCTTGCCGCGCCGATAGTCATCGTTGTCCATGGCAGGCAAATCGTCGTGGATCAAGGACATGGTGTGAATCATTTCGAGGGCGCAAGCCGTGGGGATGGCCATTTCCACCGTGCCGCCAGTCAGTTCGCACGTGGCCAAGCACAAAATAGGACGCAGCCGCTTGCCCCCTGCTAGGAGGGAGTAGCGCATCGCCTCGTAAATTTTTTCAGGGTAGACGACTGCGATGGAAGCATCTAAGGCAGACTCTACAATTTCGCGACGTTCGTTTAAATAGCTCATCAAATCGAAGGGTTGGGTGTTTCCCTCAACTGCTGTCAAGGTTGATGAAGCTGTAGCCGTATTGTCCGCGGAAATCATAGTGAGAGTCCTTCCTGGTAAGTCCTGGTCAAGACAACTGGCGTCCGCATGGCCGGAAAACTGGCAGTTTTGAGTATGCGGTTGCCTGCTGCCCTACATTTTGGTTGGAGTTCAACCATTGTATGATGCTTTGCACCTCTGGCAGTAACTCTGTACGGTGTTGTCTAACAGCATTGCTACTGTCATAGCACCCACTCCCCCTGGTACGGGAGTAAGGTAGCCTGCAACCGATTGAACAGCTGCGAAATCGACATCGCCGACCAGCCGTGTTTTGCCAGAGTCTAGGGAGATACGGTTAATCCCCACGTCAATGACGATGGCGCCTGGTTTGACCATATCGGCAGTAATCAAATTCGGTTGGCCCACAGCCGCGATCAGAATATCGGCAGATCGAGCAACGCTTGCTAAATCGGGTGTTTGAGAATGAGCGATCGTGACAGTGGCATTCGCATCCAACAGCATCAGCGCCAGGGGTTTGCCCACTAAGATGCTGCGACCGATGACAACTGCATGTTTACCGCGAGGGTCGAGGTTGTAGTGTTCCAGCAGGCGCATCACTCCAGCAGGCGTACAACTGCGTAGACCAGGTTCTTTGCGTACCAAATGGCCCAGGTTCATGGGGTGCAGCCCATCCACGTCTTTGTCTGGGGCAATGTCGTAGAGCAATGCCTCTGCATCTAAGTGGGAAGGAAGAGGCAATTGCACTAAGATGCCGTCAACTTGGTCATTCTGGTTGAGCTGGTGAATAGTAGCAGCCAGTTCTGCTTGGGATGCATCGGCTGGAAAGTGATGCCCAAAGGATGCAATTCCCACGCGTTCGCAGGAACGTTCTTTGTTGTTGACATAGGCTGCACTCGCTGGATTGTCGCCAACCATTAAAACAGCGAGACCCGGAGGGCGACCGATTTGCGTTTGCAAGTGTTGAATGTGTTGCGCGAGGTTGTCTTGGATCTGCTGGGCCAATTGCTTGCCATCCAGCAATATGGAAGCCGTGGTCATGAAAGTTACCTGCACTTTGGCCTGAAGGGAACACCGATGAATGGACAAATTGACCACTCGCATCGGCTCGATTTATTTTAACCAGATCGGTGCATCCAAAGGAGAGGGTGATCTAGAGGGGGTGCACTTCCTTGGCGATTTCTTGAGGATTAAAGCGCTCTCCGTCCAATAACGGTTTGGGGGGGTGATGGTTGCGGGTGGAACCTGACGACGCAACTGTTATCAATGAAGCGGCACGCAATTGCTTA
>DATNQK010000753.1:0-2068 GCA_036704065.1 Stenomitos sp. | reverse complement strand
GGTAGAAGCCCCCACCCTTGGCCCTGGCTCGATTTGGGGAAGATCACTACTGCGGGGCGGTTGAGCCAGACTTGGCCCACTGCTGAGTGCTGCGATCGCCAGACCTGTGGCTAAGCTGCGATGCAATTGAAACAGACTGGTTTGGCTCATGGGACCCATCCTGCCGTACATACGGCACACTCTATGACCAAGGAAAATTAATTTATCAATACACAGGAGTACATCTGCATTGAAGCTGCCTCGACGTGGGAATCCTGAGAAAAGTTTCTAGCACAGCGCCAGGTTGAGGTTGATGCAACAAACCTTCAACCGACGCTCCAGACGTTCGCCCAGTTGAATTGATTGATCTGCCTACAACGGCTTCACCTTAGCTGAACCATGAGAAAACCGCGAACGCCACCAAGAATCTTGTCACAAAACTTTAATTTCCATCAAACTCTGTCGTATACTACGCAGAGAATAATGGCGACAGAGCAAGGATTATCAGTTAATGTCAACTGAAGTTTATCCCCGGACGGTTCCGTATGAGTTCTTAGGTCCTCCAGGGAAGTTTAACCCCACCTTGCTGATGTTGTTGGCCTCAATTGCTTTAATTGTGTGTTCAACACTGGGTTATTTTTTGTGGGGAGTGCCTGGGTTTGTTGTGTTTGTGGCAAATGTATTGGCGTTACACTTCGCCGGTACAGTCATTCATGATGCCTCGCACAACGTTGCTCATCAAGATCGCATTATGAATGCGGTGATGGGCCATATCAGTGGTTTGATTTTAGGGTTTGCCTTTCCTGTATTTACGCGCGTTCACATGCAGCACCACGCGAACGTGAACGACCCCAAGAACGACCCTGACCATTTTGTTTCCACCTGTGGGCCGCTGTGGCTCATTGCTCCGCGCTTTTTCTATCACGAGATTTTCTTTTTTCAGCGACGACTGTGGCGCAAGTTTGAATTGCTGGAGTGGTTCTTAAGCCGACTGACCACTGCTGGCATCATTTGGTTTGCCGTGCATCATGGGCAACTTGCCTACGTGATGAACTACTGGTTCACCCCCGCCTTAGTAGTTGGGGTGGCCTTAGGGTTGTTTTTTGACTACTTGCCCCACCGCAACTTTCAAGAGCGCGATCGCTGGAAGAACGCCCGTGTTTATCCTGGCGCGTTCCTCAACATTCTGATTCTGGGCCAAAATTATCACTTGATTCATCACCTCTGGCCCTCCATTCCTTGGTACAAGGTGCAGCCAGCCTACTACGCAGTCAAGCCGCTGTTAGACCTTAAGGGGAGCCCGCAAACCTTAGATATTTTTAACCGTAAGAATATCGGTGGTTTTCTGTACGATGTCTTCATTGGCATTCGCCTGCATCATAACAGCGCCTCTGTAGTGCCCACAGAAGATAGCAGCGAGAGTGACGATCCTGTTTTAGTTTCTCTGGAAGACAAACACCAGCTTGCAGAATTACTGCGAGAGCAAACCGCCGAGGTACGAGATTCGTATTTACAAGCGACAGATCGTGCTGCTTAGCAGTGGCAATCCAAATGTCTCACTGGTCTTTAGAATGGTATGTACTAACGTTGATTGAGACGGAAATCGATGGCTTCTGCTGTGCTCGTGGAGCAACTCCAAAAACGCTACGGGACGACGGATGCGGTTAAGAATATCTCCTTTCAAGTAGAGGCAGGGACTATTTTTGGCTTGCTCGGCCCCAATGGTGCTGGCAAAACGACGACGTTGCGGTGTCTGTGTACCTTAACCGAACCGGATTCAGGACGGATTGAGGTGGCAGGTGTCTCTGTTGTCGAACGCCCGAAGGTAGCTCGTCAACTGCTCGGCTATGTCGCCCAGGAGGTGGCCTTAGATAAGGTGTTGACGGGGCGCGAGCTGCTCCAGTTGCAAGCGGCTTTATACCATCTACCCAGCAAGACAATAGCTGAGAGGATTAATACTGCACTGGATCGGCTGGGTCTCATGCCTTGGGCTGATAAAAAGACAGGAACCTACTCAGGCGGCTTGCGCAAGCGGTTAGACTTGGCCGCAGGCCTCCTCCACGATCCTGCTGTCCTGGTTTTGGATGAG
>DATNQK010000752.1:0-7474 GCA_036704065.1 Stenomitos sp. | reverse complement strand
CTTAGGTCTGTTCTATTCACGACGCAATTTAGAAGATCCCGTCTATATTCGTGCCGCTGTGGTGCGTCTGTTGGCCAAAATTCCAACGATGGTGGCGGCCTTCCAACATATCCGCAAGGGAAATGATCCGGTTACGCCACGCGATGATTTGGCCTATGCCGACAATTTTCTGTACATGCTCAATGAGCAAACACCGGATCCGTTTCTGGCACGGATTTTTGATGTGTGCCTCATCCTCCATGCTGAGCACACGATGAATGCATCCACCTTTTCGGCACGGGTGACGGCCTCTACGCTCACCGATCCCTATGCGATCGTCGCGTCTGCCGTAGGCACCCTTGGCGGCCCGTTACATGGGGGTGCCAATGAGGAAGTGATTGACATGCTAGAAAGCATTGGTTCAGTCGAGAATGTTGTGCCCTTTGTAGAAGAACGTCTTGCCCGCAAAGCAAAGTTCATGGGGTTTGGCCACCGCGTTTATAAAGTAAAGGATCCCCGTGCAACGATTCTGCAAAAACTAGTGGATGAAATGGTGGAGCGCTATGGCAGCGATCGCGACTATGACATTGCACGCGAATTAGAAAAAGTGCTGGCCGACAAACTCGGTGCTCGTGGGATTTATCCCAACGTCGATTTTTATTCTGGGCTCATATATCGACGGTTTGGCATCCCCACCGATATGTTCACCCCCATCTTTGCCATTGCCCGTGTTGCCGGATGGCTCGCCCACTGGAAAGAACAACTTGAGGCCAATCGGATCTACCGCCCCACACAGGTTTATGTTGGTCATCATCACCAGCCTTACCTGCCTATCGAAAAACGCTGATACACAGACCTGCCGCAGTATTGGCAACCTTAACTCGTCCTGTCTGTGATGGAGCCGAGTTCCTGCAACCTATCCAGCGCATTAACGCTAGAGAACTCAAATATAAGTTTCAACATAGGTTGTCAAAGGAATTTCAATCGTAGATTTACCTAGAGGCGAACGGACATAGATATACTGTTAGGGGGCAAAACCTCGCACCTTCTGTGGAATCATCGTCGAGAATCATGAACCCAGGGATCGACCTTCAGCAACAATTTATAGAAAGCCTTACGAATCTTGGCATCCCTGGCGGTGCCGCCAAAGCAATATGGATGCCAGTTCCCATGTTGCTCATGATTTTTGGAGCAACTGTCGGAGTCCTCGTTGCCGTTTGGCTAGAGCGTAAAATTTCAGCCGCAGCACAGCAGCGGATTGGACCAGAGTTTATCGGCCCGTTGGGGATTCTGGCCCCCGTCGCCGATGGTATCAAGTTGATCTTTAAAGAGGACATTGTCCCGGCTAACTCCGACCCATGGCTGTTTACCCTTGGCCCTGCGATCGTTGTAATTCCGGTATTTCTCTCCTACATGATTGTGCCCTTCGGAGAAAACTTACTGATATCCAACGTGGGTCTTGGTATTTTTTTGTGGATCGCACTCTCCAGCATTGTGCCGATTGGCTTGTTAATGTCAGGTTATTCTTCCAACAACAAATATTCGTTGTTGGGTGGCTTGAGGGCTGCGGCACAGTCTATCAGCTATGAAATTCCCTTAGCTCTGGCAGTTCTGGCCATCGTCATGATGTCTAACAGCCTCAGTACCGTAGACATCGTAGAGCAACAATCCGGCTACGGCATTCTGGGTTGGAACGTATGGCGGCAGCCGATTGGTTTGATTTTGTTCTGGATTTCCGCACTAGCCGAATGCGAACGGATTCCCTTCGACTTGCCTGAAGCAGAAGAAGAACTGGTTGCAGGGTATCAAACCGAATATTCCGGCATGAAGTTTGCCCTGTTTTATTTAGGGTCTTACGTCAACTTAGTGTTGTCCGCCTTGTTGGTTGCAGTTCTTTACTTCGGTGGTTGGGATTTTCCCATTCCCGTAGAGAAATTGGCAACCTGGTTAAATTTAGCGCCAGACAACCTAATTTTGCAGTTTGCAACCGCATCTCTCGGCATCACCATGACGCTGCTGAAAGCATACTTCTTCCTATTTCTGGCCATTCTCCTACGTTGGACGGTTCCCCGTGTGCGGATCGACCAATTGCTAGACTTGGGCTGGAAGTTCCTGCTGCCCGTGGGTCTAGCCAATTTACTGATTACGGCTGGCCTCAAGTTAACCTTTCCCTTTGCATTTGGCGGTTAAACCAAGCGTTGCTTCCCGAAAGCCTTAACCCCAAACCACTGTGAAGCACAATTTAACTCACTGCTGGGAGAACATCTGGAATGCTGAAGTTTTTAAAGAAGGTGAGCGACTACGCGAAAGAAAGCGTACAAGCCGCGAAATACATTGGTCAGGGGCTGTCGGTAACCTTCGATCACATGAGCCGTCGCCCGATTACGGTGCAGTATCCCTACGAAAAGCTGATTCCTTCAGAACGGTTTCGAGGTCGTATTCACTTTGAATTCGACAAATGCATCTCTTGCGAAGTATGCGTTCGGGTTTGCCCCATCAATCTACCGGTCGTAGATTGGGAATTTAATAAAGAACTGAAGAAAAAGCAGCTTAAACACTACAGTATCGACTTTGGGGTCTGCATTTTTTGCGCCAATTGTGTGGAGTATTGCCCCACCAATTGTTTATCAGTCACCGAAGAGTACGAATTGTCCACCTTTGATCGCCATGAACTCAACTTCGATAACGTGGCGATGGGACGTTTGCCCTACAAGGTTACAGACGATCCGATGGTGACACCGATTCGAGAATTCGCCTACCTGCCAGCAGGGGTGATGGACGGGCATGATCGGCCTGTGTCGGATCAACGGCCTGGGGAAAGACCAGAAGTGCTGGCAGCAAATGCAAAACCAGCGAAATCGCCTGCTGAGTCGGCATCTTAAAGAGGAGATTAGACTGTGAATTTGGCTGAAGGTGTTCAGTTTGTCTCATTCATCGTCCTTGCGGTGATGATGATTGGGGCAGCGCTTGGAGTAGTGCTGTTTGACAAAATTGTTTATTCCGCATTTTTGTTGGGCGGTGTATTTATTAGCATTGCAGGCATTTATCTGTTACAAAATGCAGATTTTGTCTCTGCAGCCCAGGTTCTCATTTATGTGGGAGCCATCAACGTTTTAATCTTGTTTGCCATTATGTTGGTGAACAAGAAAGAGAATTTTAGTCCGCTGCCACGGCGATGGATTCGTCAAGCATCCGCCACATTGGTTTCAACAGGCTTGTTTGCCCTGCTGACGATTATGCTGTTGCGCACCAATTGGAGCGTGAATCTAGCCGTCGCACCGCCGACCTCTCCGATTGAAGCAATGGGAGAACACTTTTTCAGCGACTATCTGTTGCCCTTTGAGCTAGCGTCTATCTTGTTGCTGATGGCATTGATTGGCGCGGTAGTGCTGGCCCGACGCGAAACCATTTTTGGCGAAGAGAAAGCCATTGTGGGCGAAACTCCAGCCCCTGTTTTAGAACTGCCGGAACGGCCCCGCGAACCTGTGGCCTAGGACACAGAATCTTGTTTCCGTCCTGCCTGCTTCGACCCCTAGAACGACACAATAGCCATGCCTTTAGAATTCTTTTTAATCATTGCCGCAGCGTTATTTTGCATTGGTATTTACGGCCTTGTAACGAGCCGTAATGCGGTGCGCGTTTTAATGTCGATTGAGCTCATGCTCAACGCGGTCAACTTGAATTTAATCGCTTTTTCTAATTTCTTAGATCGCCAAGGAATAAACGGCCAAGTGTTTGCCGTTTTTGTGATTACCGTTGCTGCAGCCGAAGCAGCCGTAGGCCTAGCGATTATCCTATCGATCTATCGCAACCGCGATACGGTGGATATGGAGCAGTTCAACTTGCTCAAGTGGTAAAACAATACTGCTAATTGCGGTCAGATCGATGAGGGTCAGGCCGCTTTTTAACAATATTTAGACACATCTTCTTTACAGTCGTCGGCCAGATAGCTTAGGGCGCGGAAGCGTAAGCTTACTAGCTGCTCGTAAAGGGGATTAATTTTACACATGGGCGGAATGTGAACGATTTTGCGCCCAAAAAGCACGATATCTCGCTCAAAGGGGCATTGCGGCGGGATGAGCTGACATAAAAACCGTGCAACCCGAGGATCGTGCATTTCTAAGTCATCCAGCCAATGACGCACAGGAGCCAATAAATCAGGTGCTGGTTTTTCATGCCCCTCCACTCCGTCTAGGGCAGTAGCCGAACTGATGGGCCCTTCACTGCCATCCAAGGTATGGCGCAGGGCGTCAAGGCCGGGAACTTGAATGTTCAGGGCTTGACCGAAGGATTCTAAAATTTGATCTTCAGCACTGGAATACACCCCATCCGCTAGGGCCACCATAACGGCTGTGCGTAAAAAGTTCTCTGCAATTGCCGCATCGGATTGCAGTGTTTGGGCCAAATCTTGGGCAGAAATCGGGTCATAGACCGTATCCAGCCTATGAGGCGGAAGATCTTCCGCCATTAACTGCTCGATCAAGGCTTTTTCGGTATCGCTAAATTTGCCGTCAGACCAAGCGACTGTAAGCAATCCTCTGATCCAAGCGGTAATTTGTTCCGATGAATAGGTTGAGGGCGATTGAACGTTCACAAAACACTCCAAAGAGCCACAAAACGGTTATTTTTCAAGACGAACGACGTACCACTGCAAGTAGCAATCTGGAGAGATTTCGAGTTCACAGCCATTGTCTAGCAGATGCTTTGCCTGCAAATCGAGAGTGTCGAATTTTTGCAGGTCGGGATGGAGCGGTACGGTCAAATGCGAGAGGCTGTGCTTGAGTTTATCTAACAATTCAGCCGCGGTCAGAAACTGCTCGGGCTGATCGGTTTCGAGCACAACATAGGTGTCTGACGAGTGATACATGATTTCGTTGGGCACCGTCTGATTGCTCCAGTCGCGAGTTGGGCTAAGAGGATAAGAAGCTGCGACCTAGGCGATCGCCACGCGTTTGCGTAAGGAACCCGCACGTCGTTTGGCGATATCGTTTTTAGGATCGTGCTTCAGAGCCTTTTCGTAGGTGTCCAAGGCTTGAGCAGTCAAGTTCTTGCGTTCGTAGGCATGACCTAGATTGTTGAGCGCCGTCACGTAGTCTTCTTTCAACTTGAGGGCTTCCTTATATTGACGAATGGCTAGGTCGAATTGTTCTTGCGAAAAATACGCATAGCCCATCGCATTGTAGATGGGGGCGAGGTTGGTTTCCCCTTCGGATTCTGCCGTCTTAAGGGCAAGTTGGAATTGCTGCACGGCTTGAACGGCCAAATTCTTATTCAGATAAAGACTACCGAGTTCAAAATGTTCCTGAGTGGTGCCTTTGGCCTTGCCAAGTTTGCTTTGCAGACGGTTCATGGCTGACTCCATTTTACGAGTCTTGAAAATCTGACGCCCAATAAACCATCCTGCAATGCTCAGCAGTCCCAACAGAACGCTGAGGTAGACAACAATCAATGAATTATCCATAACTTGCGATCGCTAAATCGTTTTCTTTTATTGGCCTATATCCTTCAGCCTACCAAAATTGAGGGAACTGTTTGAGCCTTACTCAGCCTTCGGGTCTATCTCAGGGAACGTGATCCATCACTCCGCTTACAGAGAGCCTCGTCCTAGCCCCTGAAGCTCATGCCATGGGATTGCGCAAAAAGGCTTTATCGCTGCGGCACAACACATAGGCCGCTTCAACCAAGGTTTCATCGGGAATGGTGCCTAACTGTTCTGGGCTGCTGGGCATGAATAGCGTCCGTAACTGTTGAGCCAACTTCTCTGTGATAGATTGGCAATCCATCCGGCTCAAGCGGGAGCGATAGCCTAAAAAGTTTTGCAAGACAAAGTAGTGATCCATAGACAGGGGTTGCAGATCTGGCTGTGCCAGCAATACCTCAACGGTATCGTCGGTCAGGCTATCAAACGCAGCCGGAACAACTTGTAAATCTTGCGCACCTGCTGTTTCACTTTGAATCACGAGTGTGCCTGCGGCTAAATCGCCCAGACGTTTTTCGGAGCGGCTGAAGATAATCAGGAAAGCGCCTATGAACAAAAAACCAGAATCAAACCAGCCTACTAAACTGCGTAAAGTGGCTTCTTTGACGCCAATCGGCTGACCATTGTCGCGTACGACTCGAATCCGCGCCAGTCGTTTGCCGGGGGTTTGCCCCCGCCACAGTGTTTCCCAGGCAATGAAGTAGCCGTTGGCAATTACAAAGCCAATCACTGAGGCGATCGCCGCTGCCCAGAGGTTCAGCTTATCGACAGGGACATCTAAGCGCTCGACCAAAATCGGCAATAGCACGCCCGCATAGGTAAAGGCACCCGCAACCGTGAGTAACGCCAAGAGAACCCATAAAATCACCTGATCTGTGATCCACGCTAAGGCGCGACTCCCTGCGCCACCTAAGGTAAAGTCGAGTTCCACCTCTTCCGGTGTCTGAATGGCGACACGGCGTAGATAGCGTCGTGGGTCCGGTGGCAAAACGAAGAGATCAAAGGCCAAACCCGTCCGCAGCGCAGCCAGCTCGTAGTAATTCACTGCTTTCACGGCTTGCCATAGGGGAAACGTCATGACAGCGAAAACCAAGCCAAAGATCGGCAGAAACAGGTTTAACACCGTTGCTAGGAGTGAAAACGGTAGCGTAACGAGCGTGACCACGAACATGACCGTTGTAATACTCCAGCCTTTGCCACGGGTTAGCCTCCAACTGCGCTGCAAGGCAGTGAGTGCACTGTACTGAGGCTCCATCGCTAACACTGCATCAAACAGCCACAAACGGGCGGTTAGATAGTAAACGACCAACCCCAGCACCAGAATTACTGACAGCCCCAGTAACACCCCACCTAACGTTAAAACCCAATCAGTTTGAGGGTCTGTCAACTGCAATTCCCAACTTTTCCAGTACGGCAGCAGCAGCACAAACAGGATCCAGAACACCCCCATACAGGCCAGCACTGCCACCAGCAGCACCAGACCAAACAACACCGCTGCCCCTAGGTATTTCCAAGGGCGTTGCAAAATTGTTTGCCGATGCAGTTCCTCCGGCTCTACCCGACGATTGAGGGTGTTAACCCCCATGCGGGTCATCAGCCCCCCTAAGGCCGTAAAGCGGCCAAGGATAAAAAGCAAAAACGGCAGTATGCCCAGCACGGCAACAACAACACCAATGACAGTCGCAAAGCCTTGCAAGCGCAACCCAGCGTCTAGCCCCATCGCCAACGCAGCAACCAGTGCAACACCAATCATGCCGGCAATGAGCGCAAACCAAATCAACAGATGGGCAAGCAAACTTCGGACAAAGTGATCATTGAAGTGCAGTCGAAAGATTTGCAGTCCAACGGTGACGATGTTGCCAATCGATAAGGAAGGGATTGAAGTTTGTAGGTTCTGTGCAGGATCAGGGGCCATCGTCGTTCTATCGGGTTAACTGGCAACCGCGTCGTCTGCTGCGACCTCAGGCTCCGGCGCTTCTGCATTTGCATCGGCTTCGGCGGCTTGGTTGCTCCGCG
>DATNQK010000751.1:0-5997 GCA_036704065.1 Stenomitos sp. | reverse complement strand
TTGATGTTGAAGATTGCGGCTTTCAGCGGCTGTCCTTTTTGGGTTGCGCTCACCGATAGGGTTGCCAGTTGTCCCACAGTGGCCGTTTCATCGCCCTCTAGCTTCACGCTTGATGCCGTACTAAGGGCAGCAGATGCTTCGCTATGGTGATGTCCTGCATGGGTGTGGTCTTCTGCATGGGCATGGCTGTGGGACTCGGTGCTTTCGGCGCTGATATTAACCGCCAGCAATGATACCAGTGCGACCCCTGCCACGCCGCTCAGCAACAGGCGCACAGGTTGTGGGGCAAGTTCTCCCTGCTGACGCGGGTAAGAGCGGCCAATGATACGACCACCGCCCCAACCCATCCCCAGCAGCAATGCAACCAGAATGCCCAGATTGAGATACTTGGTGGGATTTTCCGGAACGGTGAGGGTTAAGGTGCGTTGTACGGGCAAAAAGGCATGACCCGTGACGGGGGTGGCTGAAACCTGCAATTGATAGGTTCCCCGAATCGGGAATACTTGTTGCAGGTTTAGAATGCCGTCTTGAGATACCGTCTCTAAGTTGAGAAGTGTCGTACCCTCAACAATGGGAAAATCTGTAGAGAACCAAGGTGTAGGGGAAGGTGTCCGAATTTGAAGCTGGATTTTGGCATTTTTGACAGGCTGTCCTTGCGCATCTAAAACCTTTAAGCGCAACTGAACTGCTTCTTTAAGGGGGATAGCCTGAGCAATCGGCGGTTGTGTGGTTACTTGTATGGACGGATTCGCCGCTGACGCGGAGGCCAACGCTGACGAGCCCGTGACGTTGATGCAACCCACGCTTGTGGCGATCGCCATCAGCATGCCGTAGCGTTGATGCCATTGCTTCACTCGGATACTCCTCTATTGTTCTAGTGACAAGCCACTGCAGCAGTGCCGTGACGTAACTGGTGCATGGCGTTATGGGCGGGAGGATACGTTGAAAAATAAAGGGTCCACACGCTGAGGGAGCACAACGATAAAAATAGAGCCGCCTGTACGGGCGTGGATAGGGTAAAGTCGATAGCCTTGCGTCTAACTGAAGTTCCTAGACTGGGCGAATACGTCATGATTCAAATCCTTACAACTGTATGAACCAATTCTTGTGAACCTAACCTATGGATGGCTCGATCGTTTAGCAATCATACCGCTAATTTGCGGGAGAGTGGGCATGTATTAAGCCATTAGTCGTTGGTTTGTGCTGCAAATTGGGTTGCCAAGGCTTCTAACTCGTCCGGCGAAATGAGGTCGCTTTCGATGGCTAGGCGCTCTAGGGCTAACAGCCAGCGTTGGTAATAGTTCCAACTCGGATCATCGAGGGCGTGTTCTGATTCCCATTCAGCGATGGAGGCAATTAACTGCTGTCGAAATGCTTCCCATTCGTAGTGGCCTTTTTTGGCAAGGGCGATCGCCATACCAAAGGCACGACTTTCCCAAGAGCCGTCGAAGTACAACTCCCCATTGGCACGGGGTGGTGAGTCTTTGCAGCCCATCATACTGGTGGTGACGTAATGCTCAAAGCGGGTTTGCATGGTTCCGTCCTCTGGCGTTAAGCAACTTTAACTTTGGCGACGCCCATCATCGCTTCGGGCGTGACGAGGGCAGCGAGTGCTGTTTCGCTCATCTTTTCGGTGCCTGCGGGTCGCTCTGGCAACACAAACCAACGGATTTGGGCACTGCTATCCCACACCTTGACTTGCACGTCTGGGGCTAAGGTGACGCCAAATTCTTTCAGGACGGCACGCGGTTCGCGCACCACCCGCGCTCGGAAGGTGGGATCTTTAAACCAGTAGGGCGGCAGACCCAAGGTCGGCCAAGGATAGCAAGAGCAGAGTGTACACACAATAACGTTATGAACGGTGGAGGTGTTTTCTGCCACCTTCATGTGCTCTCCTTCTGCCCCAGACATACCCGTCGGGAATTTCATCTCGGCGATCGCCGCATTGGCATCGGCCAAGAGTTTGGCTTTAAAGGCTGGATCTACCCACGCCTTGCCACGATTTTGGCACCATTGAACGGCCCCATCTCCGTTTTGAAATAGTCAAGGACCTTGTTAACAGTTTCTCCTGTAATCACTCCTTTTTTAATCAGTAATGCTTCTAATGCATGGACACGGGCTGCGCTATAGGTTTCGCGATCATTGCTATAGCTAAAATGCTCGTAACTACTGGGCATGGCAGTTTCCTCAGGCAGCTTCTAAATACGCTTCGAACAAATCGTCATAGTAGGTAGAGTTGGGCTCAGATTTCTCTGCCCCCCATAGGTCTTTGGGATCGAACGACACCAAGTAGACCGGCATCGGATCGCCTATCCCATCAGGGCCAGTGGAGAAGAAATATCCATAGGTGTCTGGATAAACGGTGTCAATGGTGCCGACCTTGCCGCGCAAATGTCCCGGAAGACGGGTGTGCTCGACAGGAGGGATATCTTTGACTTTTACTTTCATCCCAACTGAAAATTTGGGTGTGGCGGCAATTTGCCCCTTTGGCGAATCTCCTTCGCGCAAGTAACGCATGACCTGGGTATCAATCCCTGGACTGCCGCCTTTTGGCAGTGGATCAAGGTTGGACTTACCGTTGGCCAAATACTTTGCCGTTTGCGTATCCAGTTCTTGCGCGGTGATATACCCTTTCTCTACAAAAAAGCTAGAAATTCCACCCAACCACTTTTCGTAATACCTAAGCCGGAAGTAGTCGAAGGGTTGCATGGCTTCTGCTCCCATGCGTAAATGACCCCACGTCCAAAATTCCTTGAATGTTGTGGGTACTTCCTTGATGGGATATTTGGGCCAAGCTTTATCTAAATGATTGCTCAGAGCCATCATGGCAACGTGGATGCCAAAAATTCGTTCTTCCCAAGGCTGGACAAATACTTTCTTCTCAAAGACGACGGGGCCTAAGTTTTCTATGCCGCCTAAGTGGTGTTGGAGTTTCATGGGGTTCTCTGCATGGGTAAGGTCAAGGAGGAGTACGCGTATTTATCTGGCAGACATTAAGCCAAACAGGCTAAGAATCCGTCTCGCAATTCAGCTTCATCTAGGTCGCGGCCAATAAACACTAACTCGTTGCGGCGGGTTTCGTGGGGTTGCCAAGGTTTGCCAGGATGACCATCTAAGGTCATATGAACGCCTTGGAATACAAAGCGGCGATCTTCGTCATCGACATCTAAGATGCCTTTCATGCGGAATAGGTTTGCGCCTTGTGCTTGCACGAGCCGATAAAGCCAGCGGTTGAGTTTAGTGCTGTCAATGGTTCCGGTTTCGGTAATTGCGACGGAATAAATGGATGGGTCATGCTCATGGGCTGCATCGTTCAGGAATTCAGGATCGATGCTGAGGGCTTGTTTCAGATCAAAGGCTCGAATATTGAGCAGGGCATCTAACTCGACACTGCAATTTTGGGTGGTGTAGATTTTGGCGATCGCATTCATGCTTCGTACCCTTGCTTCGAGTTGATGCAGGATTTCCTCTGGAACGAGATCAATCTTGTTGAGTAAGATCACATCGGCAAAGGCAATTTGTTCTTGAACTTCCGAACAATGCCAATGCTCCCAAACATGCTTCGCATCCACAACTGTAACCACAGCATCCAGGGTGGTTTTGTTGTAAAGCACTTCATCTACAAAGAAAGATTGAATGACAGGTGCTGGATCGGCGAGGCCTGTTGTTTCGATGAGCAAAGTATCAAATTGGTGGCGACGTTCCATTAACTTGCTAATGATGCGGATCAGGTCGCCGCGCACAGTGCAGCAAATGCATCCGTTATTCATTTCTAGAATTTCTTCATCGGCATCTAAAACCAGTTGATGATCGATGCCAATTTCGCCAAACTCATTCACAATCACGGCAACGCGCTTGCCTTCTCGATTGGTCAAGATTCGGTTGAGTAAGGTTGTTTTGCCTGCACCTAAATAGCCTGTAAGAACTGTGACAGGAAGCTTTGGTGTTAATTCCGCCATCCCGATGCCATACTCCCCATTTGATAGACTGCTGACTGCGCTTGTTACGTCAAAGAGGCACAGACTCTAAAGCCAATGGTTCGGTTGAACGATGCCGCAGGGTAGCCAGAGCGGCTGGCAGAGCGTAACCGCGATGGATAATCGGACCAACTACCTCCCCGTAGCGATCGCCATGCTGCATTGCCGCCCTTCACCCAAGGTTTACTGTCGGTAGGTGCCCCCACATAGTGGTCGTGCCAATGATCGGCACACCACTCCCAAACATTGCCATGCATCTCGTAAATGCCATAGGCATTGGGTAGGAATTGACCCACAGGCGTTGTGCTTTGAGGGTAGGTTGCTGTGGCTTCTGCTGCATACGCATACTGGCTCACGTAATTTGCTACATCACTAGTAACGGTTTGGCCAAAGGCAAAGGGTGTGGTTGTGCCGCCACGACTGGCATATTCCCATTCCGCTTCGCTGGGTAAACGGTAAGCATGTCCCGTTAAGGCTGAGAGACGATCACAAAATTCCACCGCTTCTAAAAAAGACACCGATTCAACTGGATGCTGTGCCCCTTGAAAGTGAGAAGGTTGCAGAGCCAAGTCTCGGTTGATTTTAGGTAGTTGAGCTACTGCGTGCCATTGTGCTTGCGTTACAGGGTACTTCCCCATTAAGAAGGGTGAAAGCTGAACGGAATGCTGTGGCCCTTCGGCGGCAGCGCTAAATTTCTCACCCTTGGCCGCGCCCATCCGAAATCTACCTGAGGGAATGGCGACCATCTCTAAAAAAACATCATGGCCTAGATCGAATACTTTAGACTTGGCCTGATACAAAGGACGCTCAATCTCTTTTCCATGACGGTTCAATTGAATGGATGAAAATGAAAAAGATTGCCAATGATTAAGCTGATCTTCTAAGAGTGATAATTCAGTAGAATTTTGCTGGGAAGTGTAAGTTGTTGCAAGTTCTTTTTGTCCTAGTCCTGCTAATAAACCTAGGCTGCCAAACGCAGAATATTGGATAAACCAACGTCTTTTCATAAGCACCTATGGGGTGTTGCTTAAATGCAAAATCCGCGTCGAGACACATAAAAAAGAACTCTGTCCAATAGTAAACCTAAGATTGATATAGGTTGTAGAGCAATCTGGATGTCTCGAGAATGGGTTTATTTAGATTTTATGGGCACGCTATAAATTAATATTTTTGCGAAGGTAAATAGTGTATTTCAAACTACAATTTGCTGAAATGATCAAAAAGTTGTTAAAAGACTTGGTATAGGTACTTAATGATTTGAAGGATTAGTACATCTTTTGAATCATGCTTTCAAGACTCATTTGATTTCTGTAAGTTAATGTGAAGAGTATGGGGCGATCGCTCCCACACAGATTGAATCGATGAGTATCCATCCGCGCGAAATTTACGATTTATTGATAGCGTTCAGTCGTAGCGATGCGATCGTTCAAGAAGTATTGATTGGACTCACCTGGACGTTCTGTCGCAGTGATGCTGTTGGGCTATGTATGAGTCCGGGCCAGCCGACTCGAACGTTACCTTGGTCAGGAACACTCGTGGGGCAGAAGATAGAAGCCTTGGCTCCCTGGATACGGTCTTGGGATGCGTATCAGGCCACGGTGGGTATGGCTGCGATTAACGCCGTCATTAACAGTGCTTCTCCCCTTATCGATCAAGCTGAATCGCTGTCTCCCACTGGATCGGCCAACCTGGCAGTGTTTGAGTATTTTCTGCCCCAAATACAGGGCCAACAAGTGGTGGTGGTGGGCCGCTATCCCGGACTGGAGCGATATGAGCAAGTGGCCAAGATCTCGGTACTAGAGCGTCAGCCGACGGCCAACGATTTGCCAGATACTGCCTGTGAGTACCTTCTGCCAGAAGCCGATTGGGTATTCCTAACTGCAACTTCTATAGCTAATAAAACCTTCCCTCGTTTGGTTGAGTTGGCGCAACAAGCAACCCTTGTTTTAATGGGGCCGACTGTGCCTTGGCTGCCTGAATTGGCAGAGATGGGTATCGATTATTTGGCAGGCGTGGCAAT
>DATNQK010000750.1:0-2354 GCA_036704065.1 Stenomitos sp. | reverse complement strand
CCTGAATCACAAGTTCCAGTAGATTCTTCGGATTTAATTCCAGCCCCCATTGCTTGCGAATTGCCCTCGCGCCATTTACAGCCTGAGGAGCATGGGTTGGGTCGGGAGCGCACGATTAAAACGGAACGGGTCGAAGAATCCTCGCGTTTGTAAAGGAGCCTATTGTCAATGGGGCAGATGTTTGGCCGAAATACTGGATTTTTAGGACGGCGCGATCTCCTGCGACTCATCGGTGCAGGGGGTGTTGGCATGGCAGCAGGGTTCTTTAACCCCTCGGTAGCCAGTGGCGCTACGTCGGTGATGGATGCGGATGCAGCACTCCAACGCTTGATGGGCGGGAACCAACGCTTTATGGCGCAACAATTGGAGTCTCCCCACCAATCGCTGCAACGGGTGCAAGAGGTGGCCTATTCGCAGCAACCTTTTGCGGTGATTTTAAGTTGTGCTGATTCGCGGGTACCCGCAGAAATTGTGTTTGATGAAGGCATTGGCGATATTTTTGATATTCGCATTGCAGGAAATATTGTCACCCCAGAGGTATTGGGGAGTTTGGAGTATGCGATCGCCATTCTAGGAACACGGCTGATCATGGTGTTGGGCCATGAGCGCTGCGGTGCGGTAACGGCGGCTGTGGCGGATGAGGCGGTTCCAGGCAGCATCGATACCTTGGTGAAGGCCATTCAACCGGCGATCGCTTTAACTGAGGGGTCTAAGGACGTGGTTCTAGATGCGGCAGTGGTGGCGAATGTGCGCTACCAAATGGACGCGATCCGCCGTAATTCGCCGCTCATTGCGGAGCGATTATTAAAGCAGCAGGTCAAACTGGTGGGTGGTCGCTATGATTTGGATTCAGGCGAGGTGACGTTGGTGTAAGCCATCGAATCCCTGATCAATGGCACGGAAGATTAGGTTTCACGGCTTTGTTTGCGCTCAGCGAGCTTGAGCAAAATTTCAGCGTGGACTTCGCGGGTGATGGGATAGAAGTAGGCCATAATCAACCCAGCAATGAGAGCGAGGGTAGGCAGCGGCCCAATGGCCACACGGATAATCCATAAGACTGCATCGGGTTGCACAGGCAAAGCTTGGGCAGCGGTGGGTTTAATGTAACCAGCCCAGCCTAACCCTGCCAAAACTAAGGCAACGGCCACACCCAAACAAATCTTTTGCAAGAAGACGATAAAGCTATAAAAAATACCTTCCCGCCGTTTTCCGGTGGTGAGTTCGTCGAGTTCAATTACATCTGGCAGCATGGACCAGGGAATGAGGTAGGCCACGGAAACGCCAAAACCTGCCATGATGGCTAATCCATACATCAGGGTGGTTTGGCCAGGTTGTAAGAAGAACAACCCAAATTGGGCGATGACCCACAAGCTCATGCCCATAAAGTAGACGGCACGTTTGCCGTAGCGATCGCTGAGTTTGCTCCAGAAAAACAGCATCACAATGGCGGTGCCTTGAACGGCGACAGGGATTAGATAAGGTACAAAGGGATCATCAATTCGCATCCAACTACGAATGAAGTAGGGAATGATTGTGGCAGTTAGCTGTACACTCAGCCAGGAGCAAAGGTAGATACCGATGACATACAAGAAAGGGCGATTGCTAAAGGCAATGCGAATTTGTTCTGGTACTGACATCGTAACGGGACTGTCTGCGCTGGGATGACGGCTAGCCATGAGGCGTTCGCGCTTGCGGGTGCCCCACACGCACCAATAAATGGGCAATACAGACAACAGACCGCAGATGATCCCCATCCATAGGTATTGCTGGCTTTTGTCATTCGGAAATAGAAAGGTGATCGCGATAAAAATGAGGAATGATAATATGCTGCCGCCAATGGAGAAGGTGAAGCGAAAGCTATTGAGGCTGGTACGTTCGTCGTAATCTTGGGTCAACTCTGGAGTGAGTGCCGTGTAGGGCAGGTTGACCATGGTAAAGGCGGTATTGAACAGAATCGAGATAAGGGTGTAGTACCAAAATAACCCCCACTGTTGTGTGGCTTCGTTGTTGCTAAAGTGGGGCACAATCCACTGCAAAAAGAAAAACAACCCCAGTGGAATGCCGCCCAACAGCATCCAAGGATAACGCCGTCCCCATTTACCAAAGCTAAAGCGATCGCTAACAACACCCATCATGGGGTCGTTGATGGCATCCCAAATTTTGCCGAGCAGTTGAGTTTGTGCGGCAAGGCCGGGGCTCAGTCCAGCGACGTCGGTCAGGAAGGGAGACAGGTAAAAGATTAATAGGTTGGCCGTAATCGCAGATCCTGCATCCCCAGCGCCATAGGCCAGTTTGGTGCCGATTTTGAGTTTAGGATCGGGGTCAGCGTGAGGCGTTGTGGAATGGGTCATGGC
>DATNQK010000749.1:0-5204 GCA_036704065.1 Stenomitos sp. | reverse complement strand
AGATATTAGACAAATATTTTATATTAAAAGCAGGGTCACAATAATATGATCATGCTTTGCTCATGGGATTGCTTGATTAAAGGCTTTCTACGCAAACCGCTGTAGGTCAGTTCGAGGCCTAATGTCTTCAGCTCATAGATCCAGGTCAAACAGATGCGTGAAGCAATGTTTGTCACCAAGCATAGTTATCAGTAGCAAAGGTAGAATTTCCTACGAGACTTTGGTAGAATATGCCCTTCAGGGACTATGCGCTTAAAAGCATATTTTACTCAATATATGAGGTCTAATGCAGTAGCAGGTTGAATTTCATAAGAGGTTTGAGCCAGAATTTGATGCCCTTGCCATTGATGTGCAGGATGAGATGTTGGCTAAGGTGATATTCCTGGAGCGATTTGGACCCAGTTTAGGGAGACCAAACGTGGATACTCTAAACGGTTCTCGTTACAGCAACATGAAAGAACTCAGGTTTTCGGCTGGAGATGGCGTTTGGAGGGTTGCCTTCGCCTTTGACGTAGAACGCAAAGCTATCTTGCTTGTTGCTGGGGATAAATCAGGCGGAAGTCAGAAACGATTTTATAAGCAATTAATTGAGCAAGCGGATCAGCGATTTGAAGAACATCTGAATGAATTAAGGGAGAAAGACGAACATGACAACGACACTCAGGGAAAAGCTGGCAAGTCTTCCCACCGAGCGCCAAGAAACAATTGAAGCGCGTGCGCATCAGCTGATCGCAGAAGAGATGTCTTTGCAGTCTTTAAGACGGGCACGTCAACTGACGCAAGAGAAAGTGGCGGATATGCTCAATATTCGCCAAGAGAATGTGTCACGTATTGAAAAGCGAACCGACCTGTTGCTTTCCACTTTGAGGGAGTATATTCAGTCAATGGGTGGCGATTTACGTCTAGTTGTAGAGTTTCCGGATTCATCGCCGATTGTTCTCTCCGGTCTGGGAGAAGGTGAAAGGGAGAATGGCACAGTTAAAAAGTCTGCTGCATTCAAGAAATCAAAACGTTCTAAGGTTGTTAAATAGAGATTTGCGCTTGCTCTAGGACTACTCAGCACGCGTTTGTTGATTGATGAAAGTGGGTTGAGGCTTTACTAATAGTTCTATTGTGACCCAAACGAGAATGCACAATCCCCCCACCCTGGCGAAGTGATTCACGGCATTTATTTAGAGCCGTTTGACGTGAGCATCCGAACCATAGCGGCGCAACTGGGCGTGAGTCCCTCAACCTTTGCTCGGGTTGTGTCTGGTAAAAATGTAGTCAGTCCCGACATGGCAATTCGATTGTCAAGGGTCTTGGGGCGATCGCCTGAGAACTGGCTTTAGATACAAGCGAATTACGAGCTGTGGGTCGCTCAGCTTGCATCTTAGTGGCTATCCTATTCTTTTGAGTGAGGAATGCAACATTACCCATTTACCCACTTTTGTATGACAAAATAGGGTTAAAGGGTTGCTTTGGGATAGTGGCTTTTCATGTCAGACTTAAATTTTCGGACCGTCAAAGAGATTATCGAACCTGACAGCCGAGGACGATTTAGTATCGGTGCGATCGCCAAGAGTAAAACCTACCGTGTTCAGATCAATGATGCAGGTCAGATTTTGCTCGATCCAGTCGTCGCAATCCCGGAACGGGAGCTCTGGCTGTGGCAAAATCCAGAGGTGATCGTTTCAGTTCAGCGAGGAATTGAGCAGGCAGGCGTAGGAGACGTTCATGATCTTGGTTCCTTTGCTCAGTACGCAGAACTGGAGATGGAAGACGAATGAGGTTCGCTCTGGTTTTGACCCGTGAGGCCAAAACTGCATTGGAACACCTGTCCAATTCTGATCCTAGTAAGCACAAGAAAGTGCTGAAAACGTTGGGGTTAATGGAGACAAATCTACGACACCCTGGTTTGAAGACCCATAAATACGAGTCCCTAAAAGGGCCAAAGGATGAAGAGGTGTTTGAAGCGTATGTTGAGAATCGAACGCCAGGAGCCTATCGAGTGTTTTGGTGTTATGGCCCAGAGAGCGCACAAATCACGATTTTGGCAATTACGCCTCACCCTTAACTGCTGTATTTGAGGTGCTGACACTATGGCTGTTCCTGCCGTCAAACTCATTCCCGTCACCGCTCCTGTGATCGCATCAGTCCCCTTAGCAGTAGCCAATGACAGTCGGACTTCTGATGCAAAGCGATCGCCACAGGAACAGTCTGCCCAAATGGCCCCACCCACTGATATCCGCTGGCCCGTAGTGCAGGAGTTTTTGAGAGCAAGCAGCCTCTCCCCAAACAGTAAAAAAGCCTATGAACGTGAGCTGAAGCGGCTGTTGAGCTGGACTCAATGTAGCTGGTCTGATCTCAATTCAAGGCATCTGAGTTTATACAAGGCCTATCTATCAGAGCTAGAAGTAGGGCCAGGACGGCGACTGTCTAAAAGTAGCCTCAATCGTTCATTGACAGCCCTCAAAAGCTTTTTTAAGTGGCTATGTCAGTTTCATCCTGAGCTATGCCCCAAGAACCCGACTGAAGGAGTGAAGTTTGAGCGAGTCCCTTTACCTCTAGCTCAGAATCTCACACCGGAGCAAATGGAACGGGTTTGGAAGGCGATCGCCGAGCGTAATGAGACAAGGATGCGAGACTTTGCAATGGTGCAACTGCTTAGCCATAACCTCCGAGCAGGGGAAGTCGCGTCAGCGAATGTGGGTGCCTTTGATGGTCGCTTGATCACGTTGACCCAAACCAAGAATAAACAGCCTCGGATCGTGCCGTTGTCTGAAGCAGGACAACAGGCGATCCAGACTTATTTGGAGTGGCGGCGCATTCAGGGGGAAACATTGAGACCCGAGAGTCCGTTAATTCTGTCTCATCATCCTGGATGGGAAGGCGATCGCCTCAGTTATCATGGCATCTATTTTGCAGTGGAGCGCATTGGAGAGTTAGCTGGGCTACCGGATCTGCATCCGCATCAATTTCGGCATACAGGAGCTACAGAGCTATTGCGGATGGGGATAGACCCCGCCCATGCAAGGCTGTTGACGGGGCATACGGACGAGCGATCATTTCGGCGGTATACCTTAGCGGTAGAGCAAGAGGCAGCAATCGAAGCATTCTATCGACTCAAGGGTGAAAGTCAATCAGCGGCAGCGGTGTATGCCAAAGAACTGAGTCAGGAACAGCGTCAACTACTGAAAGCATTTACTGAGATGACAGGGATACAGCCGCTGTACCAAGATGAGCTGGACAAGGGTGAGATCACGTTTGCTGAGTTGTGGCAGGAGAATCTGCTTCACTTGGAGCGCATGGTAGCAGCGGTATGGGATCTGCCAGTAAAGCTCGGTGTTCA
The DNA here is from genome assembly GCA_036704065.1 of Stenomitos sp. Taxonomy (GTDB): domain Bacteria; phylum Cyanobacteriota; class Cyanobacteriia; order Thermosynechococcales; family Thermosynechococcaceae; genus JAAURS01. The sequence goes on along the minus strand of DATNQK010000749.1, from coordinate 1,873 downwards.
GGTTTGACATTGGCGATCACGCACTGAAGCAAACAGAAGCCCATTTTTTGTGGGCTAGGGGGCGGAGTAAATCTCCGAAAATATGTAGAATATTGCAGTGAAAGGATAGCCCGATGAAACTTAATTCACTCACACCCGAAGAAGAGCGTATCATTGTCAATAAAGGCACCGAACAGCCGTTCACGGGTGAATATGACGACTTTTTTGCAGAAGGTGTCTATGTTTGCCGCAGGTGCGACACGCCATTGTACATTTCAGACCGAAAATTCCACTCCGGATGTGGCTGGCCTAGCTTTGACCAAGAGATTCCAGGAGCAGTCAGACACCAGCCAGACCCAGATGGTCGGCGGGTAGAAATCTTATGTGAGACCTGTGGGGGGCACTTGGGGCATGTCTTCGAAGGAGAAGGTTTTACAGAGACAGACACACGGCACTGTGTGAATTCAGTGTCCCTCAAGTTCGTGCCCAAGGAAGGGGCGTAAGCTCAACCCTCAGAAACTTTCGTTAACTTGCGTGGTAAACGTAAAGGTTCGAGGTGGCGATCACCTCTTCTTCCCGATGCACTCAGAAAGCATAATCGCTGAAGCATCTGCCCTCACTTGAGTCTGTGGTCAATGCTCTTGTGGAGTCAGCAGGTGCTATTACAGGTAATGCTGAAACCTTAGTTCAATCCACGGTGATCGCTTCCCTATCAAGCTGAAGCTCAGCTTTAATATGCTGAATTATTGGTCAGCCAGGACTCTAAATCACTGGGTGCGGTGAAGTCGAGGAGGGCTTCCCCTAATGCCTCTAGCTGAGCCAAGGATAAAGCTTGAATTTGGGATCGCACGTCTGGAGAAACGTCACCGATTCGACGGGTGAGCAGGCGTAGGATAAGGGCTTGAGCTTCTTCTTGACGCCCCTTTTTTTCACCGCGTTGTTCCGTCTGTTGTTCCCATTCTAGATAGGCTTGCGATAAGACCATCATTAGCTCCGCTTCTGCTTCAGTTGCACCCGTAATCTCAAGGCTGATTTTCCATGAGGCTAATAGCCTCAGTATAGCCGACCGCCTTGAGTCCTCGGCATCCAACCCAATCACCTCATTGACCGCCTGCTTCTGAGTCTGGCCTTTGCCCAACAGTCGCAAAAACAGGGTAGCTTCATTACGCGGAAGCTGATTAATCGCAATGATGGCCGCCCTGAGAGATGGAGGCAGAAAATAGATTCCTGAAGGCCAGTTATTGCTTGCAGCGAAGCCAAAACCCTTGAGTAAGTTCTCTGAAGCAGATGAAGCCAGAATCCAAAGATGTGGCAGGTCATTCTCTTGAATGGATTCTTTGTCACGTCGGGCTTTGCGCTGATAGTCTCCGTGAACCTGATAGAGCTTCAATAGGCAACTGCGGACTTCTGAGGGTGTCGGTTGATTGCGGAACGGCTCCAGCAGACAAGATGTTTGAGCAATGCGTCCTAATAGCCCCAGCTCCGTCGGGGCGATCGCACTGTGCAACGATGGCTCAAAATAAACGTCTACAAATTGAGATTCACCAGGGACTTCACGGCTGACTTCGACAGCTCCGTAAGGCGAGAGCATCTCTTCAAGAAGCTGTTTGGAAAATGAGTCAAAGGGATTTTTAGCCATTTCAGGATTGTTGCACAACAGGTGCATTTCTCCCAAAGTGGCTCAGGATATCAAGCACAGGCATTGCAGGAACTGGCTAGGGTGATCGTATTGGGTTGAGTGTGAATTGAGATGTGTTTCCAGTCTTGCCTCTTGCTAGGGTGTAGTGGATATCAAGGGGAACTGTAAATTAGTTTGTGTCAAAGGTCAAAACAGGATCTAATAAACAAACTAATGGAGAGATGACCGATGACCTTCCGTCCCGAACTGATTGAT
>DATNQK010000748.1:0-2036 GCA_036704065.1 Stenomitos sp. | reverse complement strand
ATCTTCTTGACGGGATCTACGACGGGTAATGCTGGCGGTACTAACAAGGGTAAAGAAGATGCTTGGGTGGCAAGGTTTTCAGATCAAGGCCGATTGAGGTGGGTTAAACAAATCGGTTCGACTCAGGATGATTTTAGCCTTGCAGTGACAACGGATACGAAAGGAAATGTGGCGATCGCAGGATATACCCAAGGAGATCTCTCGGGTGCAAATCAAGGTTCACAAGATGCTTGGATAGCGAAGTATCGAAGTGACGGAACATTGATTTGGAAGCGGCAACTTGGCACAAATCTTCCTGACCGTGCAACCAGCATTGCAGCCGATGCAACAGGTAATGTCTTTTTAGGCGGCACGACAGACGGGAACTTAGGTGGCACGAACCTTGGTTTGGGGTTTGCAGATGCCTGGACTGCAAAATATAGTCCAACTGGTAAACCGATCTGGAGAAAGCAACTGGGTACAAATTCGATTGAATATTCTGATGGTGTTGCCGTGGATAATAAAGGTAATGTCTTTCTTGCAGGTTTGACACCTCTCGACATTGAAAATCCCTAGTTTCAACATTTTTTAAACCAATTCAATTGAACGACATAGGATGTCGTTCAATTGGTAATTTTGTTGAGGCAAATCAGGGAGATTGATTACGAAATCCAGGTTTTAATCTGAATCTGATGGCATACTGACATGGATTAAGTCACTGGATAGATCAGAATCTGTAAGTTATGAAGCCTGGAAACCCAAACTTAATTCTCAGTGCAAACTATTTTAGCTGTGTTAAGTTGGAACTTCTGACGATGACCATGCTACCTGGTTGACTGAAAAATCTTAGGCAGCAAATCGGTAGATTGTGAAGATAAATTTGCGTTCGAATTGTGCTGGAGCTTGTTTCTGCCAGCGTTTGCAGGTTCTCGGTCAGCACAGCCTTGTAAGGCAATTGTTGCGAAGGGGAGCCAATATTAATCCTATTCCGTGAGGCTAATGCATTCGCTTCAGGCCAATCCTATCAACATTCAAATCCAAGTTTTTAGGTGCTGTTGATCTACCCATTGCTTGGATTAACCCAACACGTTGCATGGTTGATCCTAGAGATGGAAGAATCGCATGGCTTATTTGTGGTTGTGTTGTAACTCTCACAGTAAACTGCAAAATCTTTTTCACCAAGGGTTGAGCTTCCTTCCGATTTAAGTTTTTTCAGTCAATATGGGTGATCGCCAGATGTGAATACCGTTGGATTTCAGGAGAGTATCAGACCCAATTCGCTTGAGGTGATGGGTTGAGTAATAGCGCAAACTTTGGCAAATCCGTCTGCTTTAGAAGGTGGATGCTGCGCTAAGTCTTCGGCCATTGCTTCAATGATGCGTTCGGGAACTGGATACAGGCGATCGCAGTTTCTTTGTTTGCAAGTTTCGAGAGTAATGTTGAGGTATAACCCTATCCACTGGACAAGGGCGATCGCAATCAGTTTTTGCAGAAGTTCAATGCGGTACAAGTGGTTTGCATTAGTTGCGTCGTAGACAACTGGGTTTTGAGTTTGGAGTGCAGTTTTAATTTGGCGGAGGATTTCAGTTTCAATTTGGGGCCATTGGCCTTGAATGGAGTAATGCCCATATAGGGTTTGTCGAATATAGTCGCTAGAAATCAGTTTGTAGTGAGGGTTCTGGTTAATGATTTGAGAGGCAAGGGTGGATTTGCCGGAGCCAGGGAGACCGATGAGGATGAAACAGGGTAAAGGTTTCGACATTGAAAGGCGAGGACATGTATAAGGATCAAATCGTATTGTTTTCTGTCTCCTTACGGTGAAATGAATTGAAACTTTACCGCAATGACCTCAAACACTGCAAACCAATGCATGACATTTACGTCCCCTTACGGTGAAATGAATTGAAACTATGCCGGAACCTATCCCACTAATATAAGTTTATTGAGCCAGATGTGAATGATTGATAAATGGAGCAAAGCATCAAAACAGCAGGGCAGTCGCTCCCATCGCACCACTAATCTCCGATACTTACGTTGGAGCCAAGCAAAACAGCGCT
>DATNQK010000747.1:0-1511 GCA_036704065.1 Stenomitos sp. | reverse complement strand
CTATCCACCTCCCAATGAACGAACTACTTTAACAAGAAGGACAAAACCATGAACTCATGCAAGTGCTACCCCCTCTATTTTCCTGTGCTAAAGCATTGCTACACCTGCCAAACCAGCACCTTTGCTAGTGCCGTTACAGTTACTTCCAGCCAACGCGATCGCCAGCGCTATTTTTGCTTGGCCTGTGCGGCTCAACAAGAGAATCTACAGTCTGAACATCTGGTTCAGCGAATCCAGACAATGGGACGACAGTGCGATTCTTAGACTAAGGACTCAGATTTTCTGGCCTTAAATCACAAGCTTGATTGTTGGGTTACAATACTTCGGTCTAGGTCAAGAATGACAAGAGCTAGTAATTATTCTGCGTCCCCAACAATCACCAAAATCATAGAGCAACTAGCTTAGCTTCAGGAAAAATTTAATTAACTCAAAAGCTCCTAATTCAAAAGGTAATTGAAATGATCGATGCAATGTTATTGGAAGCAATACGGGTAGAAAGAATCAAACAGCATCAAACCTGGATTGAATCTGATGGTGCTGAAGGAAAAAGGGTCGCATTAGATTTTGCTGAGTGGAGCGGCTGCGACTTATCTGGAATTAATTTAAGCCAAGCCGACCTCTATGGTGCAAATCTCAGAAGATCTGATTTAAGCGGTACTAATTTATGTGATGCTCATTTGCGCGGTGCTAACTTACGTTGTGCCATTTTGAATGGCGCAAACTTAAACCAAGCATGTCTTTCAAATGGTCGTTTGTACAAAGCTTTTCTAGCTAATGCAACTCTTGAAAACGCTGATTTATCTTGGTCTAATTTGTCACAGGCAAATTTCAGTCAAGCAAATCTTAAGGGAGCTAATTTGAGAGGTGCTGATTTGAGGGGTGCTGACTTAAGAGGTGCAATTCTTGAAGGTACAAATTTGAGCAGAGCAAACCTAGAATTTGCCGACTTGAGTGGTGCCAACTTAAAGGGCAGTAATTTAAGTGACGTTAATTTGGAATGGGCATTGCTTTTAGGGGCCAATCTGACAGGAGTCAATCTAACTCATATGCAGAGAACTGATATATCCCATCTAGCCCAAAGCCGAGTGAAAATACTGAACTTTAGAGTAAGAAGATTTGGATGGAAAATCAAAGTAAATTCATTTTACTATCGCTCATACTGGCCTTATTATTCGCAATAAAGGCGTACTTCAAAAGTAGTGGCAACCTCTTAGGCAAGGAGGAAACATGCCAATATTTCAGCAAAAAATGTCAACCAAAGGTGTTAATACCATTAGTGGCGATGGATTCAGCACCTATCACGCACTTGTAAAATAGGAATCGTTCTATGTCTCCAACAATCACCATGCCCCAGAGTAAAAAAGCTGCCGAGCAGCCCCCTGAAGAGGAAGTGAACTATGAGCGGGGTAAGAATCCGGCATCGCTACAAAACCTCACCTCTCACAAGGGGCGACCGAAAGTACGCGACACCTGGGGCGAAGATCCTGGTTCGCTGACGACGAGCTGCACAC
>DATNQK010000746.1:0-7807 GCA_036704065.1 Stenomitos sp. | reverse complement strand
TGGCGGCTGAAGCGAAGGGCACTCTGGTGACACGGTTGACGAGGCGGAACCGCATTGATCCGATTGGATGCGCTGCCTAGGGTCTCTAATCTCTACAATAGCTAGAGAACCACTTGCGAAGGAAATCCTAAATTTGAGTACAGTCTATACCCGTCCCCTAGCCCGCTTGGTGGAACAATTGCAGAAATTGCCAGGGGTTGGCCCTAAAACAGCACAGCGATTGGCTTTATACATCATCAAGCGACCAGAAGCTGAAGTTCTGGAACTGGCCCAAGCTTTAACCGACGCAAAACAGCAAGTGGGTTTTTGCAGTATTTGTTTCCACCTCTCCTCGGAGCCAACTTGCGATATCTGTCGTGCCACGAGTCGAGACCATACCACTTTATGTGTGGTGGCTGATTCTAGAGATGTGATTGCAATTGAAAAAACACGCGAGTATCGAGGACAGTATCACGTTCTCGGGGGGCTGATTTCGCCGATGGATGGCATTGGCCCAGAGCAACTGACCATTCAAGCCCTTGTGCGACGTGCCAGCCAACCTGAAGTTAAGGAAGTGATATTGGCTATCAATCCAAGTATTGAAGGCGAAACCACAACCCTTTACATTGGCCAACTTCTTAAGCCTTTTACGCGGGTAACGCGGATTGCGTTTGGCTTACCGATGGGTGGTGACTTGGAATATGCTGACGAAATTACATTGGCTCGTGCCCTAGAAGGGCGACGTGAACTGGATCAATGAACCTGGATGTAATGTGCAATGCAATGATTGGGTGATTCGGCCTATCTGGATGGGGCTGCAGAACTCGAAAGTTGCGATCGCACCCATCCCACCGCAGGGCTGTGTACCCTTTACAGTTTTTGTTTCACAAACGCGACCAATTGGCCAATGGCCCGTTTGAGTGCAACAATCTCGGCTTCCATTTTCTCGACGCGATCACGCAGCATTTGTACCTCATCGGGGCTTGCGCTAGAGGTTGGGGTTTTGGCTGGGTCGGCGACCTTCAGACGAGGCAGTTTCGATTTGGAAATTGCATTTTTAATCGCCCCTTGTAGCTGATGCTTTTCAAAAGGCTTTTCAATAAACTCGAAAAATTCAAACGGTTCTGTGAGTTTGTCGGTGACCTCTTCTTTGCGGCCCGACATAATCACTAATGGGATTGTTTTTAGCTCTTCTTCTTGCTGTAACTCTTGAAAGACTTCCCAGCCACTCAGCCGAGGCAGCAAAAAATCTAGCATGATCAGGTTCGGACGTTCTTGACGAATCAGGTTTAGTCCTTCAAGACCATCCTTCGCTTCCAAAACTTCAAAGTCGCCCTCTGGAAGCATATCTCGGACACGCATCCGAATGACTTTGCTGTCGTCAATTACCAGGATTTTATGACCAGCCACGCCTATCTCCTACATGCTCCGAACGATCAGGGTAAAGTATATCAGTCTTGACTCAGTACAACTGCACACTTAAGTCAGTATAAGTGTACGGATGACGTTCTCTATCAATTCTTGTCTCTCTTCAAAGTTTGCCCAAAGTTGACCCACTAATGTACAGAGATCCATAATTTCGCCTTAGCCTATACAGCAATCAAAATTAAATAGGTTTCAGGTTAAAGCTTTGCTTAATATCTATGGTTATGGGTAAGGTCTGCAGTTTATGTACTTGTAATCTGTTTCCAAAATTCGATGGAGGGCGAATACCCGCGCTAGGATGTCTAAGGACAACCCTTCATTGAACTGGATATGACTAGAACGCCTCTTGCACTGTCGACGCAGCGGATACCCGATTGGTTGCGGCGTCCCATTGGGAAGGCAAGTGAGCTATCAACGGTTCAACAAGTGGTGAAGCGCCACGGTATTCATACGATTTGTGAGGAAGGGCGTTGTCCCAATCGGGGAGAATGCTACGCCCAAAAAACAGCCACTTTTTTACTGATGGGGCCTGTGTGTACAAGGGCTTGTGCCTTTTGCCAGGTCGATAAGGGGCATGCACCTGTCCCCCTCGATCCGGAGGAACCAGAAAAAATTGCAGCTTCTGTGCAACTTTTGGGGCTTAAGTACGTGGTGTTGACGGCTGTGGCGAGGGACGATTTGCCGGATCAAGGGGCGCAGCGCTTTGCTGAAACGATGGGTGCCATTAAACAAAAGACCCCCGATACCCTCGTTGAGGTCTTGACTCCTGATTTTCGGGGCAATGTTGACTGTATACGCACGGTTTTGGACGCAGATCCGGTGTGCTTCAATCACAATTTGGAAACGGTACGCCGATTGCAGGGGCCTGTGCGTCGGGGTGCTCGCTATGAGCGTTCTCTGGAGGTGCTCGCTACAGTGAAGCAACTAAGGCCAGACATTGCCACCAAATCAGGGTTGATGGTAGGGCTCGGAGAAACGAAGGCAGAACTGATCGAAACCCTACAGGATTTGCGAAGTGTGGGCTGCGATCGCCTAACGATTGGGCAGTATATGCAACCGTCTTTAGAGCATCTGCCCGTCCAGAAATATTGGCACCCCTCAGAATTTGACGAACTGGGTGAAATCGCGCGATCTTTAGGGTTCAGTCAGGTACGATCTGGCCCCTTAGTGCGCAGTTCTTATCATGCTGGAGAACCCTAGCTGTAGAGCCTTCTTTCTGAGGTCTACCTTGGGTTATGCGCCAGGGAGACGTTCATGCGACAATAAAAAGATATATAAAGATATCTTAAATACTCTTGCAAGACCTTTGATGGGTTTGAATTTGCTTTGAGCGGACTGATCGAAAAAATTGGAACTTCTGTGATGCAGCGGTGGGCTCGGTTTAATATTCAAACCCGCCTGATGGCTGCTGCAACGTTGGTGGTGTCACTGGTCATGAGTGCGTTAACCTTTTGGGCCGTTAACAGCATTCAACAAGATGCGCGTCTACAAGATACGCGTTTTGGCCAAGACTTGGGCTTATTGCTGGCTGCCAACATTGCGCCCCTTGTCTCAGAACAGCGCTACGACCAAGTGGCTGAGGTGTCGCGGAAGTTTTATAACCGCACGTCTAGTATTCGCTACATGCTCTATGCAGACCAAGCGGGCAGCATTTATTACGGCATTCCTTTTTCCGAATTTCAAGTTAAAACTTCATTGACGCTGCAACGTCAAATTCGACTGCCGGAAAACTATAGCCCTGAATCCGGTGCTGTAATGGTTCGCCAACACCAAACGCCGGATGGTGAAGTGGCGGATATTTTTGTGCCCCTGATCCATGATGATCATTATCTCGGCGTGATGGCCTTGGGGATTAATCCAAACCCCACTGTAGTGACCTCATCCAGCCTTACTCGCGATGTGGCGATCGCTGTTTTTATTGCCATTTGGGTTATGGTCATCCTTGGGGCAGTCTTCAATGCCCTCACTATCACACGCCCCATTAAAGAGCTGGTCGTCGGCGTTAAAAATATTGCTTCGGGTAACTTTAAGCAGCGGGTTGACCTACCGTTTGGCGGCGAACTCGGCGAACTGATCTTCAGCTTTAATGACATGGCTGAACGGCTGGAACGGTACGAAGAGCAAAATATTGAGGAACTCACTGCCGAAAAAGCAAAACTGGAAACCCTCGTCGCCACAATCGTTGATGGTGCTATCTTGCTCGATACCGATATGCAAATCATCTTGGCCAACCCCACTTCTCGACGGATATTCGGCTGGGAAGGCCAGGAAATCTTAGGGTCTAACGTTCTGCAACTTCTCCCTAGTACGATTCGCGCAGAACTTGCCCGCCCCCTGCAAGCGGCAACTCAAGGGGAAGCGGACGGCGGAGAGTTTCGCATCAACATTCCAGATCCACTCTCGCGTACCGTTCGCATTGTCTTGGCTACTGTCCTAGACCAATTCCGCGAGAAGCCCAAGGGGATTGCCATCACCGTTCAAGACATTACCCGTGAAGTTGAACTGAATGAGGCCAAAAGCCAGTTCATTAGCAACGTCTCTCACGAGTTAAGAACCCCCTTATTCAACATTAAGTCGTTTATTGAAACCCTCCATGAATATGGCGATAGCTTAAGCGAAGCAGATCGCACCGAATTTTTAGAGACCGCGAACCACGAGACGGATCGCTTAACGCGCTTGGTTAACGATGTGTTAGATCTATCGCGTCTCGAATCTGGCAAGCAGTATCGATTCGAAATGGTAGACCTTGCCCAGCCCATTGAGCAGACCTTGCGAACCTATCAACTCAACGCCAAAGACAAAGGTATTGAACTGCTGCAAGAGATAGAACCAGACTTGCCTCCCATTTGGGGACACTACGATTTGCTACTGCAGGTGTTGAGCAACCTCGTTGGCAACGCGCTGAAGTTCACAATGAGTGGTGGCAAGGTTGCCATTCGGGCTTATCGATTGCAATTGGGAGAGGTTGGCAACACGCACAATGTGATTCGGGTTGAAGTGTCAGATACAGGCATTGGTATTTCTGCTGAAGACCAAGCTGCCGTCTTTGATCGCTTCTATCGAGTCGAAAATCGAGTTCATACCCTGGAAGGGACGGGACTAGGGCTATCGATTGTGCGCAACATTATGGACAAACATCATACGAAGGTATGCTTGGTCAGCGAGGTTGGCATTGGGACGACATTTTGGTTCGACCTCGCTATTTACTGTCCAGCCTTAGAAACGGAAATTAACTTGGATTAAGTGTTCGTCTGCACTTACCATCGGGGCCAATTGTCTCGTTGTGCCCGTTAATACCCAAAGTGGCGCTGGGGTCAAAACTCCTACCGACTCAATGTCAGGGGTGCGCGATCGCTGCAACCCTGAATCAAAACTGATGATCGACACCCTGGGCCGCAAAACAGGTCAAGTGTTTGGGCTTAGCCGCTCACAGGTAACAATTGCCTTAGACCAAGGTAATCCTGAAGCAACCTATTTTCTGCATCGTGAGCAGCGCCGTTATTTGAGTATGAGCGAAGCTGTTATGATCACTCCCTACAAACCTGTGGTACAAGCCGATATCTCAGGACTCACTGCTGATTATTTCTGGATTAAAAAATAATTTATCCTTCTCTGTTTAGCCGCGCAATTTATTCTAAAAGGGCTTAGGTGTGCAGGGGCATAAGCCCTGAATCGAGCTGATACTCGCTCAGTCTTAAGGTTTTGTCGCCGACCCAACGCAAGCCTTATTTGAGAATTGCACTCTAAAATCTTCGATCCATTTCCAAAAAATTGTGTGCTTCCGCTTAAGTCTTGCTAAAGAAAGCCCGTCATTGAATTTAGCAACGGTATGCTGAATCCAATTCAGTATTGAATTCTTTCGAGAGGATTTTAAAATGAAACTCGCAACCGCGATTTCAATCGTATCTGCCCTCTACTTTGGTACTGCTCTACCAACATTGGCACAGGGTGCACCGGCTCCGCAGCTGATAAATGGTCAGGTGGAATCAGTCGATGGAACCATCCTGACTCTTAAAACGGATGCAGGGGATACCAAGATCTATCGCGTAGATCCGAGTCTCGTCTCATCGCTCAAGTTAGGGCCAGGCTCTAGCGTTGTGATCGATAACTCGCGCCTACTCACTGGGAAACTGGTGCGTCTAGATACCTACACCGCCGAGGTAGAACTTGATAATGGTGGAGACCAAAAGTCTTATATCCTAACGCGTGAAGGAAGACGGTACCTCACGGTTGGCGATAGGGTTGTGATTACGCCCGACTTAAGGGTTGTGCGGGCTGACCTGTATACCTTGACTGCCTCTGACCTGAGACTGCAGGCGGCTGCGATCGCCAGTAGCGCATCCATGGAACGTCAGTCTAGCCGACAGGTGATTCGACGCGAGGTGGAGATCAGAAGAACAGAAACGCCTACTCCCGTGTCGCAACCTGTGGAATCTGAAACAACTTCCGCTCCTGTGGGTGGCCTTTGGTAATGGGTATTCTGGGCTGCGGTTGCTAAGGCTCGTAGTTAGCCTGAGGTGGCGTCCATGTTTACCACATAGTAGAGGTAGGGAACCTGAACCTACCTCTTTTTTGTTTGCCTGGATTGTTTAAGTCTAGGGATGATGGATTAAAGCCAGAGGTTGTCGCCCACTCTACAACGGGGAAGTGTGCATTCGGAACCGTTGCATTTTTACAATAGGGAAGTATGGAAACTGACGATACTCGCGTGAAGGGGTCGTGGTTTCAGCCCAAACGGCCTGTGTTCAGTTTAGTTTAAGGTTTGTATTGTATGACATCCCTGCCTCCTAAGGACGCTGTATCCGCTTCAACGCCAGATGCTGTATCGTCCAGCCAGAAGGTACGCAATTTTTTGATTGTGATTGCTGCGATTGTGCTGAGTTTGTTGTTGGGTTTAGGCTTCCAATCTCAATCCACTCAACCCACCTTGACCGCTTTGGCGGAGTCGGCAACGCCTTTAGAAATCGCAACCACTAACGGAAAGCCCTCTCTAGTGGAGTTTTATGCCAATTGGTGTACCAGTTGCCAAGCCATGGTGGGAGATATGACAACCCTCAAGGCAGAGTATGGCGATCGCGTTAACTTTGTGATGCTAAATGTGGACAACAACAAGTGGTTGCCCGAAGTCATGCGTTACGGCGTGGAGGGCATTCCTCACTTTATCTTTTTAGATCGTGCTGGGGGTAAAGTGGCTACCGCCATTGGTGAACAACCTCGTACCATCCTCAGCCGTAACCTTGATGCATTGGTTGCCGATGCGTCTTTGCCGTCCCTTGCGAGCCAAGGTCAAACCTCTACCTTTGAGTCAAAGGTTTCCGGAAAGACAACAGAAGATCCGCGTGCCCATAGTAGCTTTGTCGCTCCCGCGCCAACCGATACTTAACCGCTGCTGCACCTATACAAAAACTCAATCGGGACTTATAGACATATCCCGATTGAGGGTTAGGAGTGTGAGGTTTTTAGGTGAACAGGCGCGAGGCTAGTACATGCCAACCTGGGGAATTAGCATCCCTTGTGCTCGAGGGCCAGGTCCTCTAGATTCGCCAGGGCCACCTTGCCCGCCATGACGACCGCGATGCATCATCTTGAATTGCGCCATTTTTGCCCGTTGTTCTGGGGTAAGCACTTGGCGGATTTTCAACATGGTATCAAAGCGTTGGTTGCTGAGTTGCTGAAACAAACCCTGCATTTGCTGGTGCTGTTGACGGAGTTCGCTATCGCTGGCGTTGCTGGACAGAAGCGATCGCATCCTTTCGGAGGCGGTTTTGGCCTGTTGACGCACGCCTTCAGAATTTGCTCGGTCTTGATCTTGGATGGTTTGGATGCGGTTCTGCTGATCGGTTGTGAGGTTGAGTTGTTGCATCCATGCTTTGCCGCGATCCATCTTGCGACGAGGCCCTCCGGGCTGGCCTGGATCGGCAGGGGTTGTTGGGGTTGTCTGGGCTAAGGGACTGACTTGGGTTGTAGGAACAGTGCTGGATGCAGCATTTGCAAAAGTCCCGGACTGCACCAACCAAGCGCCACCCAGCGGCAGTGCGATCGCAGCCGTAGCCATCAATAAACTTGAGCGTAGGTTCATGTGAATCGGAATCTCCAGAAAAAATTGAGATTGAAGGGCTGAAACTTTGGTCCTGCAGTCCTTCAGCACATCTTTATCCTAGACATTCACGCTGGAGACCACTAGGATCGCAACTCCCAATGGGAGTGGTTCTCAGGCTCTAACTTGAATTAGTCCTTTAGTACCAAAAGCAAATCAAGAGGATGGGTCTTGCGATCCTGCGGGGACGCTTAAAGCCTGCTCTATAGTAGAAATTTCACCTGACTAGGGGATGCTATGGGCACCCGATTCCGTCTGCCTCGGCCCAATCACCCGTTTCCGTTGCTGCTCTATCTAGAGTGGATT
>DATNQK010000745.1:0-6561 GCA_036704065.1 Stenomitos sp. | reverse complement strand
AGGGTAAGTGCTGCCTCAGCACAGACTTGCTCTAAGGCCTGCAACGATTCCCCTTCTCCAGTCAGAGCGCGCAGTTCGGCATCGATGCGACTTTGATGGGCGATCGCATCCGTCAAGGTGGGCCCATACTTGCGGCACAGTTGTTTGAGCTGTTGCAAGCGCAACTCCACCTCTTGCAGTCGCTGTGGATCGGTTTCTAGGCTGTCTCCATACCGATGGATTTGGGTTCCCGCTTCCTGAACCTGCGCCAATGCCTCTTGCACCAAGTCAAAGATGGGCTGCACCTCGGCATCGATACTGCTCATGGCTTCTAGCACCGTGGCCGCCTCTCCTAATAAATCGGCACAAGCGCTGCCTTGCTGATTTTCATACAGCAGTTGATAGGCCTGATAGCTTTGCTGTTGCAACTCAACACTGTGGCTCAGACGCTGTGCCTCCTGGGTCAGGTGTGCGTACTCGTCGGGGTCTTCGAGCTGGGCAGCCTGCAACTCTTTCAACTGAAAAGACAGAGCATCCACCTGTTGCAGCCGTTGCTGTTCCGTTTGGCGAAAATGATGCAAACGCTGCTCTGCGGTTTGATGCCGCGCATAGGCATCAGCCACCATCTGTCGTTGCTGGAGCAACTCAGTGCCGCCAAAGGCATCTAGCCACTCGCGCTGACGGGCTGATTGACCCAACTGGAACGTTTGGCCTTGGGCCGTAATTTCTACCAGACGATCGCGCAAACTCTCCATCTGCTGCTTATTGACGAGTACCCCATTGACCCGCGAACGACTGCGCAGCGCACCTTGCGTATTCGACACTTCGCGAACACACATCAATACCGTCTCGTCGATGAGGTCAATATCCGCCGCCTCCAACCAATGGCGCAGCGGATCGTTCAACTGAAAACTGGCTTCAAACAACGCCTTAGACGTACCTGATCGCAACACACGGCTATTAATTTTGCCGCCCAAAACAATATCTAAAGCATCCAAAATAATGGATTTACCTGCGCCCGTTTCCCCCGTCAGCACATTCAGCCCTGGGCCAAAGGTCAGCTCTAAAACATCGATGAGAGCAAAATTTTCAATTCGCAACGAAACTAACATAAGCAGTTGCAGCAAACGGGTGCGTTAAGCAAGGATCAAAACATCGACATCAAAGCTGTCTTACAGGGTATCAAGGATCCGAAGAAAACCCATCCTGCTTTCGTTCTCTTTCACAGAACCAAACTATTGAAATAAAGCCCCTGCCTTAAATGACAATGTGCGGATATCCAGACTACGCGACTAAGACAGCAATCTTGTTACAATTGTTTACATAGCCAGCAGGTTTGCGACTCTCTAGACCAGAGATAATCTCAACAACCGTCTGTCTATACCAGCCCTGTCACTGTCAGCGCTGGATTCGTTGCCCTTTCAAACCCCATGCTCCCATGACCTTGGCAGAACGTCCCAGTCCATCGGTGATCAATGAGAATGAAGTTCCGTTGGCTGTTGAAGTGGTGGATTGGAGCGCGCCGCAGCCCTTGGGCTCGGCACAGACGCCGCCCAAGCGCGATACAACGATTCAGCCTTACGATCCAGAACGAATTCAGCAGCAATACGCAGGGCAGTGGTTTACCGTCGCACGGCGGTGGATGGCGATTTTGGTGCCTTTTGCCCGCTTTGTCTTTCACCGTTGGTGGGATCGCCGCACAGACAAAGAGCGTCAGAATGAGCGCACACGCGCCATCGAACTTCGCAACATGTTGACGCAGCTTGGCCCTGCGTTTATTAAAATCGGCCAAGCCCTCTCAACTCGCCCCGATATTCTGTCGGCTGGCTTTTTAGAAGAACTATCCAAGCTTCAAGACCAAATCCCGCCCTTCGACAACGAAGTTGCCTTTCGCTTTATTGAAGAGGAGCTAGGGGCTCCCTATGACGATATTTATGCAGAGTTAAGCCCCGAACCTGTTGCTGCCGCTTCCCTCGGCCAGGTTTATAAAGGCCGTCTGAAGACAGGCGAAGCTGTGGCGGTGAAGGTACAGCGGCCTGACTTAGCCTCGCAAATTACCCTCGATATCTACATCATCCGCGGGTTAGCCGCATGGGCACAGCGGACGTTTAAGGGTATCCGAACCGACTTGGTGGGGATCCTGGATGAATTTGCTGGACGCCTCTTTGAGGAGATGGACTATACCCGCGAGGGTCAAAATGCCGAGCGCTTTATTGAGCTTTATGGGTACTTATCTGATATTTATGTGCCCAAAATTTATTGGGAGTACACCAACACCCGAGTCCTGACGATGGAGTGGATTACGGGTATTAAGCTGAACCAGCCAGAGAAAATTTTGGCCCAAGGCATTGATGCCAGCCACCTGATTGATGTGGGAATTCAATGTTCGCTGCGGCAATTGTTAGAGCACGGCTTTTTCCACGCAGATCCGCACCCCGGCAACTTATTGGCCATGCCCAATGGCAAACTGGCCTACTTGGACTTTGGCATGATGAGCGAAGTCAATGTGGAGCAGCGTTACGGCCTTTTAAATGCGATTGTGCATATCGTCAATCGCGAGTTTGATGCGTTGGCGTATGACTATGTGCGCCTGGGCTTTTTAACGCCTGATGTGAACCTTGCACCCATTGTGCCAGCGCTATCTCAGGTGTTTAACGATGCCCTAGGGGCAAGTGTGGCCCAGTTAAACATTAACCGCATTTTTGAAGGGCTGTCGGAGGTGATGTATGAGTATCCCTTCCGGGTGCCTGCCTACTATGCGCTGATTGTGCGATCGCTGATCACCATGGAAGGTATTGCCATGAGCGTGGATCCACAGTTCAAGGTTCTCAATGCGGCCTATCCCTATGTCGCGAAGCGGTTTTTGACCGACTCAGCACCCGAACTGAGGGCAAGCCTGAAAGATTTGTTGTTTAAGGATGAGAGTTTCCGGTGGAATCGCCTGGAAAACCTGCTCAACAATGCACGTCATTCCGAAAACTACGATCTGAATTTGGCAGCCAATCAAGCCATCGACTTTTTGTTTTCTGATCGGGGCGCATTTATTCGCGATCGCCTGACCGACGAACTGGTGAAAGTTTTAGATCAACTGGGGCAAAGTACTTTGGAGAGTTGGATTCATCAGCTCCAGACGCAGCTCGGGTTAAGCCCCGAAGAATCCGCATTGGCCCAACCCATGGCCACCACTGGCAGCGTTCCTGCCGATCATATTCAACGCATTTGGAACCTGCTGCAAAATACGCCCGGATTTGATGCCCTGGAATTAACACCCATATTGCTGACGGTGCTGTCTCGCAACGAGACCCGCGAAATGGGGTGGCAGGTCGCTACAGGACTGGTACAGCGCACAGCTGCACGATGGGTACGTGAATGGTTTCTCCCACCCAACCCTGTACCAGACGGCATTAGACCTGCACCTCGGACAGAAATGGCGACAAAACGATAGGGGACGTTAGGCCGCTGCAATGACTTGGTAAAATAAAATACTGCGCTTGCCGAGGGCAGGCGTACTACTGAGTGGCGTCAGTGAACATCGACCGTTTAAGAAAAGCAATTTAACGCATCCCCAACGATTGAAGGAGAAACCGTTGCTTACTCAACCCTTTAAGACGACCAAGTCAGAAGAAATTTTTGCGGCAGCCCAACACTTGATGCCAGGCGGTGTGAGTTCCCCAGTGCGCGCCTTTAAATCAGTGGGCGGCCAACCCATTGTGTTCGACCATGTCAAGGGCGCCCATGTGTGGGATGTTGATGGCAATCAGTACATTGACTATGTAGGAACCTGGGGCCCAGCAATTTGCGGTCACTCCCATCCTGAGGTGATTGAGGCGCTGCACCAAGCCCTAGAAAAAGGCACCAGCTTTGGTGCGCCTTGCGAACTGGAAAATATTTTGGCCCAGATGGTGATTGATGCTGTACCCAGCGTGGAAATGGTACGGTTCGTCAATTCCGGTACGGAAGCCTGCATGTCGGTTCTCCGGTTGATACGGGCCTTTACAGGTCGCGAAAAGATCATCAAGTTCGAAGGCTGCTATCACGGCCACGCTGATATGTTCTTGGTCAAGGCAGGGTCAGGGGTGGCCACCTTAGGCTTACCCGACTCCCCTGGTGTGCCTAAAACCACGGCTAGCAGTACGCTCACGGCTCCATACAACGATTTACAAGCGGTTCGCGCCCTGTTTGAAGAAAATCCAGACCAAATTGCTGGGGTGATTTTAGAGCCTGTGGTGGGCAATGCGGGCTTTATTGTGCCAGATGCCGGATTTTTAGAAGGGCTGCAAGAGCTAACCCGCGAATATGGTGCTTTGCTGGTGTTTGACGAGGTGATGACGGGATTCCGGATTGCCTACGGCGGCGCTCAAGAAAAGTTTGGCATTACGCCAGATTTGACCACGATGGGTAAGGTGATCGGCGGCGGTTTGCCCGTGGGTGCCTATGGCGGCCGAGCAGACATTATGAGCATGGTGGCCCCTGCTGGCCCGATGTATCAGGCTGGAACGCTCTCTGGCAATCCACTCGCGATGACGGCTGGGATTAAGACCTTAGAGTTGCTGAACCGTCCTGGCACCTATGAGCAACTGGATAAAATGACTGGCAAGTTGATTAACGGCTTGTTGAGTGTGGCGAAAGAATGTGGTCATGAGGTCTGTGGTGGTCACATCAGCGGCATGTTTGGCATGTTCTTTACCTCTGGCCCCATTCACAATTTTGAGGATGCCAAGGCTTCGGATGTGCAAAAGTTTGCGCGCTTCCATCGCGGCATGCTAGAGCAGGGGGTCTACTTGGCTCCTTCGCAATTTGAGGCTGGGTTTATGTCTCTGGCCCACACTGAGGAAGATATCGAGCAAACGATCGCAGCTGCAAAAACAGTGCTGTCCGCGATTTAACGCTGGTTTACAGATGGCTTAGATGCTCCTTTACATTCTGTAGAGGAGCATCTTTGCTTTTGGTGCAACTGTTGTAGGCAATGGGTGGGTTTATGGGGATGGTCTGTTATGATCGCTTTCTTCTGCCCCTACCCTAACCGCCAAAGCTAATCCAAAATTCCTTTCAGCTCTAGTACAAATCCAGGCAGCACCTCTTCTCCGAACAAACGATCAGGCGATCGCAGCACCTCAACAGTTTGCCCCAATCGATAAATCTCGACTTCTCGCTCTTGGGGATTCAGCAACCAACCTAAACGAACGCCATTGGCGCTGTACTCTTGCATTTTCTCTCTCAGTTCCTTGGTGGAATCGCTCGCTGAGCGAAGCTCAACCGCAAAATCAGGCGCAAGCGGCAGAAAGCTTTCGGGGTTGAGATTGAGCGCATCTAAGCGCGCTTGTTTAACCCAAGATGCATCCGGCGATCGCACAGCACCGTTGGGTAATCGAAAGCCCGTTGACGAATCAAAGGCAACGCCTGTCCCTTCTTGTTCCGCCCAAACATTGAGACGGCTGCCCAGCTTCATATTGCGTTTTCCTGATTCCCAACCTGTTGGCGGCATCACAATTAGTCTTCCTTGTGCATTTAGCTCAAGCCGAACATCGCGGTTTGCTAAAGAGAGTTCCCAAAATTGTGCGTGGGTGAGTGTGGCGATGGCGTCTAGATTCAAGGTTATAGAAGTCATAGCGCAGCCTTAGGACGCATTTAGCCCTAGCCTAACATTAGCCCCCGCAGTACTCGCTGCAAAACTTGAGGCTAAGTCTGTCCTAATCCGATTCCACGAGTAGCGTTAAGGCAAGCTGATAGACTTCTCGGCGTGGAAGATTTAAGGCTTGAGCCACCTGACGACTGGCTTGAGATCGCGGCATCCCCTGCGCCAGTAGTGCCACTAATGCATCTCGCACATCCGTTTCACTGAATATCACTTCTTCTGGGATGTATCCAGCCACCACTAGAGTAAATTCCCCACGCGGTTCAGTCTCGGTAAAATGCGCGATCGCCGCTGCCAAAGTACCGCGCCAAAACGTTTCGTAGCGCTTGGTTAGCTCCCGCGTCACTGCGATGTTGCGTTCGGTTCCTAGAGTGGTACTTAAATCCTCAAGAGTGTGGCGTAAACGATGGGGTGCTTCATAGAAAATCATTGTGCGGGTTTCTTGGGCCAAAGCACTTAGGCGATGTTGGCGATCGCTCCCCTTGGCAGGCAAAAAGCCTTCAAAACAAAAGCGATCTGTCGGCAAACCGGAAGCACTGAGGGCAGTGATCGCAGCCGTAGGGCCAGGAATGGGCACTACCGCAATTCCGGCTGTAATACAAGCTTGGATCAATTCATACCCAGGGTCAGAAATACCAGGCATCCCCGCATCAGAAACTAGGGCAATGGTTTGGCCAGCCTGCAACCGCTCTAGTAACGCTGGAATCCGCGACACAATATTGTGCTGGTGACAACTGATCTGCGGCGTTGTAATTTCAAAGTGCTGCAATAACTTGCCAGTGTGGCGCGTATCCTCAGCGGCGATCGCATCCACATTCGATAAAATCCGCACCGCCCGAAAGGTCATGTCTTCCAGATTGCCGATGGGCGTGCCAACCACATACAGAATGCCTGTAGCGGCCACAGCATCGGGGTTAAGGGGTTCGGGAGGATGCATGGTCAAGGGT
>DATNQK010000744.1:0-1621 GCA_036704065.1 Stenomitos sp. | reverse complement strand
GAAAACTGACGCTCTAAAAAGCGCTCAGGGCGAAAGGTGGCTGGATCGGGGTATAGCTCAGGACGGCGATGGGTAAGGTAAATACAAGGAACAACAGAATTCCCTGGCTGATATTCACGCCCCGCAATGGTCATCGGCACTTTCAAGATACGCGGGAACGTAATGGGCGCAACAGGGTAGATGCGCAGAGCTTCATTGCAAACGGCACCCAGATAGGGCAAACGGCTGAAGGGTTTGGCATCCTCAGCCCCTACATTGGCATCCAGTTCATCCACCAAGGTTTTCAGGGTGGCGGGTTCTCGGTGTAGCCAATACATCGCCCAAGCGATCGCCGAAGCTGTGGTTTCATGGCCTGCAACCAAAAGGGTCATCAGTTCATCGCGCAACTCTAAATCCGTCATCGGCTGATTGTCTTCATCGCGGGCCGCGAGCATCAGGGCCAAAATATCGGTGCGCTCTGGATCGGGATGGGCACGGCGTTCGGCGATTTCCGCAAACACAAGCCGATCTAAACGGTCACGTAAGCGAACAAATCGCCCCCACGGACTCCAAGCCCCCCAATCCCGCTGAAGCGCAGGCAGAAACAGCAGGCTAGAACTGAGCGGCGACCCCGTTAAATCGAGCAGAGACGGCAACAATTGACGTAATGATTGGAAGCGCTGTTCATCGGTAATGCCAAAGACCGCTGCCAAGATGACCTGAAGCGAAATATCCTGCAATGCTTGGCGCAGGTTAAAGGTACTGCCCGTTCGCCACTGAGCTGCAATGCGTTCTGTGGTGGTGGTAATAATGCGCTCATACGCACGCATCCGCTCACCATGAAATGGTGGCATTAATAATTGGCGTTGGCGTCGGTGGCGATCGCCGTCCAGCAGAATTAAAGACGCATCTCCCAGTAAGGGGAGCAACAACCCATTGCTAGCCCCCGCATCGAAAACTTCAGGCTCTGCCGTAAAAATGGCTTGAATAAACTGAGGATGACTGCCAAACACCGAGGCTCTGCCTCTAAGCAAGCGGATGGCAAACGTATCCCCATAGCGTTGAGCACATTGCTCCATCAAGGGAATCGGTTGACCAATCCATTGCAGCAATTGGATCAACTGAGGTGTGTTGGGACCAAGAGCAAAGTCGGCTTGTGTCATATCAATTTCTTCCTAGCACCACCTACCTGAGCCAACCCCAAAGTGTCGGCTTCCCTGCGTAAGGCTAAAGTAACCCCCACAAAACGTAAGTGCTTCATATACCCTTCGGTCTCCATTCTTTACCCCCGCTCATATGCATCCTAGAGCAAGTTAATAGGGAACGTGAGAACAGTATTTGTGATGAACCCAGTTACCGAGTGCCGCCAAAGCCAAACCCGTTTTTTAGAATAATGATTAATGAAGGCGATTTCATCCACCCTCCCATTGGCAGCCAATACCTGTGAAAAAACGCGTCACACTAACCTTCCCCCGTCGCATGGTTCAAATGCCAGTTACCTATAAACTGGCCAAAGACTTTAACGTTGCCGCTAATATTATTCGTGCCCAAGTTGCCCCCAACCAAGTGGGCAAGGTTGTACTGGAACTGGCTGGCGATATCGATCAACTCGAAGCCGCTCTCGATTGGATGCGATCGCAAG
>DATNQK010000743.1:0-18351 GCA_036704065.1 Stenomitos sp. | reverse complement strand
GGTGTTAGCGGCTGCCTCCAAGACGAAGTTGGCAGGGGTGTTTGGCTCCTATGGTTGGAGTGGAGAAGCCATTGATCTCATTGAAGGCAAGCTGCAAGATGCCAACTATCGGTTTGGGTTTGAAACCCTACGGGTGCGCTTTACTCCCGATGCAGAGACGTTACAACGCTGTACGACTGCGGGGGTAGAATTTGGCCAAGCGCTGAAAAAATCGAAAAAATTGCGATCGCTGCGTCAAGCCTATGCCACGGTTCCCGCCGATCGAACCGAGCAGGCAGTGGGACGGATTATCGGCCCCCTCTGTGTCGTAACCACGGCATGGAATCGGGTTCACCGTGCATTTTTGACTTCCTGGGTTGCGCAAGCTAGTTTCAACCCACCCGGCCTCATGCTGGCCGTCGGCAGTTCGCAACAGGCAGGCTTGATGATTTTACCGGGCGATCGCTTTGTCCTCAACGTGTTGCAAGAAGGCCGCAACCTCCGCCGTCACTTCTCTAGCCGTGCGGCAACGGAGGTTTTAGATCAACTCGACACGCGGGTTGCCAGCAATGGTTGTCTCGTTCTGAATCAGGCGTTGTCTTATCTAGAATGTACGGTGCTCAACCGCATTGAGGCTGGAGACCATTGGTTGATCCATGCGGTTGTCACCCACGGTGAACTTCTAGACCCAGAGGGTGCGACAGCTATGAACTATCGCACCACTGCAGCCTATTAATTAGCCGTAACGGACGCTGCCTGAACTGGAGAATAGCTAGTTCAGGTTGGCTTTTCCTAAGGCCATAATGGTTTGTTTGAGCTCACCTGCCACTTGCTGCTGTTCAGTCGCCTTCGATTCAAACTGCGGCAACGTGCTATCTAAGGTTTGATTGAAACGATTCAGCTGATCTTGAATCGGCTGCAAGGCTTGTTGGAGGACATCGACGCGTCCTTGCAGTTGACCCGCTTCCCGTTGTCGCTGGTTTAGATCTTTGCCACGGTTGTTTAAGTCTGACTGCATTTGCGATAACGCGGCCGTTTGTGTATCTACTTGGCCTTGCAGCTCTCGTAAGCGCTGTTCTGTACCAGCGATCTCTGAGTCTAGCGTTTGCAACTGAGCTTGCAGTGATTCTAGGTGGGCTTGTGCTTTAGACAGCAGGGGGGTTACTTGTTTAGAGAAGCTCCCTTCTTCGCTTGTCTCAATTCCCTTGCGCTGATTTAAGATTGACCGATGCAATTTCAAAATTGAATCGCGATCTTTGAGGGTTTGACGTTGTCCTTGTAACGTGTTTTCAAGAAACAAGTAGTTTTGTTGTTCGTCCTCTAGGTCCGACGCGAGGTTTAAGCGATCGTACTCGCTGGCTGTCTCAATTTTGGCTTTAAGCTCTTCAATGGTTTCGCTTTGAAGTTTGAGTTCTTCTTCTTGATCTGAGACGAATTGAGACATCTTGCTCAATTCCTGTTGCAGTTTATCGACGGTTGCCTCTAGTTCCTCTACAGGCATTGTCTTTAGGGCTTCGATGTCGATAGGCGCATCGCTGAGGATGCCGTCTTTAAGGCATTGCAGTCCTTTCACTAGATCCGCTTGAGCCTGGTGGGTTTGGCTTAGTGCAGCGTGATAGGTCTGTTTTTGGGCCAGGGTTTCTTGCAAGATCTGAGATTGGGCTTTGAGTTCATACAGGCTTGCTTGGCCTTGATGCCACTGTTGCCAGGATTGTTCGAGATCCTGTGCTTGCTGTTCTAGTTCGGCTTGTAGGGAAGTGGGCTTTGCACGCTCTTGATCAAGCTGGTTCCAAAATTGCTGAAGTACAGTTTGCTGTTCGCCTGTACAACCTTTGAGGGCTTGTAACGGTTGGCTGAGGGTTTCGGGGCCTAGTAAAGAACCTTCTAACCGCTCGATGAGATTTTCTAAAACGTTAACTTGATCGTCGCTGAGCGCTGTTGCATGTTGTTCTTGGGAATGTTGTTGCTGAGCGCTATGCAGGCGTCCCCAAGCTTCTTCGAGTTGGGCGCGATCACGTTCAATTTCTTCTTTTAACTGCAGAATTTGGGTGCGGGTTTCTTCAAATTCTTGGAGTTGCGATTGAATTTTATGAGACTCCGCCTCAAGCTGTTGTAATTCTTCAGCCCGTGCTTCAATATCGACTTCGCGACGGGTTAATTCCTGACTTTGGTAAATGAGGGACTGTTTCCAGCCTTCAATTTCTTCCTCTTGCGTACGGAACTTGTCACGCATTCGCGAGAAATTTTTCAGAATGCCCACCAAATGCCGGGTGGCATCGTAAATCTTCTTGACCTGTTGGTTGGCATCCATCTCAACAAGGACAAGAACGCCTGAGTTGTACTCGTTGGCAGTTTCGACCGGGATCATTTCCTCTCCGGGCAACATTGTCCAGTTTTGCTCAGACTGCTGACGAGCCAAAAGCTTTAACTCTGTCTTTGCGCCCATAAACCCAGTTTTTTTGTGTACTTCTGCTAAATACAGCACACGCTTTGTCCTCTTTTTAAATATCGCTCAACCTAAACTGCAAAGAGAGCTATCCCTACGGAAGTGGCCTCAATGTCTATTTATTCCGACCTATATTAGGCCCCAAGATAAATGTATACCTAGATCTGATTTAGCATCCATCTAACGCGTTATTTTTTCTCTCAATGAGAGAATGATCAGGTTTTGCTGCACATGTCTCTGACTCGCCTCATTTTTTCTTTAGCAGATTACACAGGATTGGTTTAATCCCTGTTTGGATTACCCTACCGTGCGATAGGACAAAATAAAGCTCGGTTTGTATAAAGCCGATTGTCAACGTTTGGTAACAAAATAGTAGGAGATTTTATTCCTACTGACCAGTCGTTCAGTGAGCCGTACGGATGGTTGATTGTTAGCAATTGTCTAGGCAAAAGACGCTCTCGTAAGACGCGTCTTAATTCCCTTTCTTAAGTCAGCGTAAATGCGTACTTAAGTGTAGTCATGCCAGCCTGCTTACAAGACACCCTATTTTTTAGGGTACCCATTATTCTAACCTCAGGTAGCGGCATTCCCCCAGTCTTGATTGGGAGGCTTAAATCACACGCAGGCTAATCTATTGACCTCAGTTTGAGCGTTTTGATGGTTACATCATCAT
This sequence comes from Stenomitos sp., assembly GCA_036704065.1. GTDB lineage: Bacteria > Cyanobacteriota > Cyanobacteriia > Thermosynechococcales > Thermosynechococcaceae > JAAURS01. The sequence goes on along the minus strand of DATNQK010000743.1, from coordinate 15,253 downwards.
GCTGCTGATGGCGTCCTGAGTGACGGCGGCGATCGCCTGGTCGGTGGCTTTGGGCAAATGATAATATCGGCCCCCTGCTTGGGCTGCTAGCTCCTTGGCAAAACCTGTAGAGATAAATTTATTCTCTGTGTCAATGACCAGCAGTTTCAGATTTAAGCCTCGGATGCGGCTGGCGATATCAAGCAGTTCCTTTTTGATATCTGGTTTTTCGCCGGCGGCGGGTGGTTCGCCAAGGGAGGTACACAGTGGCACATTGCCACGACCATCGGTAATGGCCACGATCATCACCTGTCCAATTTCACCCATCGAGAGTGCGTTAAGACCCACGCGTACGGCTTGAGTGAGGCCGTGGGCTAAAGGTGATCCGCCACCGCAGGGTAATGTATCCAGACGTCGCCGCGCGGCTTCGATAGAGCGGGTGGGAGGCAGTAGAACATCAGCGCGATCGCCGCGAAACGGAATCAGAGAGATTTGGTCACGATTCTGATAGGCCTGGGTGAGCAACCGCATCACCGCACCCTTGGCGGATTGCATGCGGTTAAGTGCCATCGAACCTGATGCATCAACCACAAACACCACTAATGCCCCTGCTTTACGGGCTAAGCGCTTCGTGCGCAAATCCGATTGTTCGACGACGACTCGCCGCCCTGGATTTCGCAGCCGTCGTGCTTTTTGGTAAGGTGCTGCGGCCCGCAGGGTGGCATCTACGGCAACGCGCATTGTTTTGCCTTTGGGCAGCATTGGCTTAATGTAGCGCCCACGATCTTGAGAAAAGACGACCGTTCGACTTCCCGATTTGCCTTGTTTGTTGGCCATCTGGGCAAAGTACAAGACCGACGGATCGAGAACAACGCCTTCTGGGTCAAAGACAAACTCTTCCGGAATGCTGGGCGGTTCTTCCGGTTCTGGCTGATCCTCTTCTTCGGGGTTGTCGTCAGACTCCGGTTCGTCGGGTTGTTGGCTATTGTCGGGTGGTGGGGGTGGCGGTGGTGGTGGTGCGCTTTCGTCTTCAGGTGGTGGAATCACAGTGGCTCTGGGCACAATCACCAGTTCCACAGCACGGCGCAGATCCTCAGCGTTCACCTCAGTGCGACCTTCTAGGGCAGCATGGGCCTTTGCGACACGCACTGCGAACAGTTCGGCCCGATGTCCCTGTACCCCGCCTCTGAGGGCTTCTTTGACGAGATATTCGATTTGCGCCGCTTGAATGGTAACCTCTTTGAGCCACTCACGCGCCAAAATAATTTGCGTTTTGAGATCGTCAATTTCGGCTTCGTACTGGGCCAAGAAGGCTTGTGGTGAAGCAGCATACTCAATGGCTTGTTGGGCGGCTTGCACCCGCTCGTCAATGCCCAATACTCCATCGGCGGAGAGCACAATGGCAATGCGGTCTAGCAAATGTTGCCTGAGTGTGCCCTCTTCAGGGTTATAGGTGGAAATCACTAAAGGACGGCAGGGGTGCTGAAAGCTGAGTCCTTCCCGTTCAATTTGATTACGACCATCGGTGATCACTGATAGCAATAAGTTGGCGATTTGGTCATCCAGCAAATTGATTTCGTCGATATAGAGCACGCCACGATGGGCAGCGGCTAAGAGTCCAGGTTGGAAAACGGTTTCGCCGCGCTTGACCGATTGACTCACGTCCACTGACCCCAACAGCCGATCTTCAGTGACGCCCAAGGGAACCTGTACAAAGGGGGCAGGAATGACCTCAGTTTCCAGGGGCGGCAAGGTTTCAGGTTGATGTGCTAGCCGCTCTGCTAAATAATCGTCCCAACCCGCTGGATCTGTAGGGTCGCAGTTGCAAATGGAATCTTTGACCACCTCAATGGGGGGCAACAAGGCATGTAAGGCGCGTGCCATCACTGACTTAGCGGTGCCGCGACGTCCGGCGATCGCCACTCCCCCTAGGCCTGGGTCAACCGCTGCCAACAAGAGGGCAAGTTTAATGGCATCTTGCCCAATTACAGCAGTGAGCGGAAAAGCTACAACAGGCGAAGCGGAGGCAGGCATAGCAATCAACAGTATCGGTATGGGGTCAGTCTTTTAGGATAACAAGGAACGGATCCTCCTCGCTTGTTCTGCAACAAGGCCGTTGTCATTTGAGTCTGATGCTGATTGTTTCTGCCTGCGTGAATGTTTACCCCCCCCGAGAGGGTCGCTAGGGAAAATACGGTTCTAAAACAAGGCGATCGCTTCAGCCCGATGTTTTTCCAGAGTGGTTTGCGGTAGTGCGCCTTGAAGATGAGACCAAGGCAAAACCTGGTTGGTGGGCCAATCTTGATGCACATAGAACTCTAACGGCGGGATCTGACCGCGCAGTTCCTTAAAGGCGCGACGGTAGCTTCCCAAAGAATCCCCATACTGACGGGTGCGTTCGAGCAAGGTTGAGAGGCGGCGATCACCCCTCGAAATTAAGGCTTGAATCACAGACCAGTTATAGCTTTCAGGTCGAAATTCAATGCCCTGTTTCCGCAGATGTTTGTGCAAAGTTTGCAGTCGTTTTTCGGCAATGGGTTGCACGCCAAACCATTGGAAAGGCGTATGGGCCTTGGGCACAAACGTACTGCATCCAAGGGTGAGTCGTAACCCTGGTGTTTGCCGCTTCAACCCTTGCATTAAATCTAGGGTTTGAACGAGATCAGCCTCTGTTTCGCCAGGGATGCCCACCATGCCGTAGAGTTTTAAGCCGTTTAATCCGCCTGCCTTGGCATGGGCTGCGGCGGCGTAAATCGACTCATTGTCTAACTTCTTATTCACAATTTGGCGTAACCGTTCCGAACCACTTTCGATGGCGATCGTAATTGAGCGTGTATCGTGGGTGGCAAGCGTTTGTGCTAATTTTTGCGTCACCGTATTGGTGCGGACAGAGGCAATGCTCAGACGCACGCGATCGCACTCTGGCTGGTCGAAGAAATTGAGGAGTGCTTCAAATTCAGGATGCTGGGTTACGGAAGCCCCCAATAGCCCAATGCGATCCGTGACGCGCAGACCTTGACGAATGGCGGGAATCAGTGTTTCTGCGACACTAGGGGTACGAAATGGCAAGGTTCCATAGCTGGCAAGGCAAAAGCGGCAGAGTTCTGGACAACTGCGCACCACTTCAACCATATAGATATTGGCCCATGCCGCGTGCTCTGTGACCACCGTTGAGGTGCAAAGGGTATTGCCCCGGTAGGTTTGTTTAAGCACAGACATTGGCGCTTGCGGCGCGAGCGGTGCAATAGAGCAGAGCGGTTCATCCGCAGCCGAATAAACAGGCTCGTACAAGCTAGGAATGTAGATCCCTGGCACTTGGGCCAAGCGACACAACTGCACTGCACGAGGGTGATGGCGTACTTCGAGGTAGGCATCAATAAACGCGTCGAGTACGATTTCTCCATCCCCCATCAAGATAATGTCAAAGAAATCGGCAAAGGGTTCTGGATTGGCTGACAGCACCGGACCGCCCCCAAAGATCAATGGATGGTGGTCATCACGCTGGCTGCTGCGAATGGGGACATTAAGTTGCTCTAATAAGTCCAACACATGGGCGTAGTCCAGTTCCCAAGACAAAGAAAAGCCAAATAACTCTGGCTGGGACGGCAAAGACTCGCTACTATCCGTAAATAAGCGACTCACAGACAAATCATTGCGCCGCCTTAAGGTGGCCCATACAGTTTGGTAGCCCAAACTTGTAATGCCGACGGTGTAGGTGTTGGGAAAGGCAAAGATCAGCGGAACGGCGTCCGCTATAGGGGAAATCGGTTCAAAGAGAAGACGTTCAGCCGCAAATACAGACACGCGATTGGATATACTCAAGCGTTATAAATCTACACCTTCACTCTATAGCAGTGCTGAAATATCAGCAGGGTTAGGTTGATTGTCAATAAACTAATATCTATTGGGTTAAAGCCCTTATGGTTGAGGAATGTTGCTATAGAATACCTAGGTTTATGAACGATATACTGCGTTAATGCTTAGCGGTGAAGGCAAACGGTAGAACTTGAATGTATTCTTATCCTTTCCAGCATCGTAGTCAGTCTTCCAACATCTGTCTGCGCGATGAGAGTTGGGATTTTTTTGATCGAATTTGATAATAGGGATTCGCATGCAGCCAGCTTCGCCCGTGATCCAGTGCCCAAATTTAAAGTGCCGTACGGCTAATCCGGAAGGGACAAGCACTTGCGTAAATTGTGGAACATCTGTGCCACAACGCTACCTTTGGGCTGCGGGTTTGGAGCCTGGAATGTATGCAGTGGGCGACTTCCTGTTAAATCGGTATGTTTTTCGTGGCTCACAGGTATTACTAGACACCCAGCCTGGTTATCCCTTAGCCAGTGTGTTTGACATTACGGATGATGTGCTGCCGTATCTCAAGCTTTTTCCGTTGCGGCTTCATGTGCCCCAAGTGTATTGTTTACTGTCTATGGAATCCATAGAAGCTAACAAGTCTACGGATGTAGGGGATGTGCTGGTGCTATTAGAGGGTGCCCCCTTATTAGCGACTGATTTGGCATTGCCTGCATCGGCGGGTCAGGTTGGTATTGCCGAGCCGTTTACGGAGGCTTGGCAGTCTGCTTCTACCCTGCGACAGGTCAATTGGCTATGGCAAATGGCGCAGTTATGGGTGCCGTTTCAGCGCGAAGGTGTGGCCCAGAGTTTATTAAACCCGAGTTTGCTAAGAGTGGAAGGTTCGCTCTTGCGGGTATTAGAACTGGTTTACGATCCGGCTGTAGGGCCCTCGTTGGCAGATTTGGGCGCGTTTTGGGTCAAATGGTGTGTCCCTTACGCCGACCGATGGCGATCTAAATTTTCTGAGTTATGCGATCGCCTGATTGATGGGCAAATTGACACCATTGAGCAGTTGAGTGATGAACTGGAAGCGTGGCTTGCGGCGTTGCGTGCGAATTCTAAGGTTCGCATCGATATTGCAACCCGAACTGATTCTGGCCCTACGCGGGAGCACAACGAAGATGCCTGTTATCCCTTTAGCGGTGCAATTACCCAAAATTCTCAAGAGGGGCTAGCCATTGTCTGTGATGGGGTAGGTGGGCATGCAGGGGGCGAAGTTGCATCTGGGATTGCAATTGCGGCTTTGACCGGCCATCTGCAACAAGCTGAAGTATCTAGTCTGTCTGCGGACAGCATTATGACTGAGCTAGAGGTTGCTGTTAGCTTGGCTAATGATCGAATTGCAGCCCAAAATGATCAAGAAAATCGTCATGATCGCGATCGCATGGGTACAACGGTTGTGTTGGCGCTTGCTCAAGATCATGATCTCTACATTAGTAATATCGGGGATAGCCGCGCTTACTTAATTACGCCCCAGGCCTGCTATCAAGTCACTACAGATGATGATATTGGAACCCGCGAAGTCCGATTGGGCTATCTGCCCTATCGTGAAGCCATTCGACAGCCGGGTTCAGGATCGCTCATTCAAGCGTTGGGAATGGTTCCGTCCTCCATGTTGCGTCCCGCCACCCAGCGATTTGTGGTCGATTCCGACTGTATCTTTCTCCTTTGCTCTGATGGTCTCAGTGACTTTGAGCGGGTAGATAGTCTTTGGCAAACGGAATTGCGGCCCTTGCTCTTGGGAGAAGTTGATTTAGCAGAGGCGTCCAAGCGCTTGATTGCTGCGGCAAATACCCTGAACGGTCATGACAACGTCACCATTGCCTTGCTGCATTACCATGTCACAGATGCTTCCTCGGCTGCAGCATCGCAAGGTGCATCACAAGCTTGGCTCTCTCCGCCTCAAGCGTCTCAGCCTGGTACGAAACGTCTTGTAGTGCGCGAACCCAAGTCGGCGCTCAAGTTCGTCGGCCTGGGAATGGGTTTATTGGCTTTGTTGGCTGGGGGTGTGGCATTGGGCTTATTCTTCTGGCGCAAACCGGAACCGTTGCCCTCGCCAACCGTTTCGGTGGCGTCACCTACCCCTGCTCCTACGAGTGCATCCCTGGCCTTAGGCTCGTACTGGCGAGTTAAAGCACCGTCTGGTAATGCTGTGTCTGCTCCCGCTTCTCCTGCTCCCACTGCTTCTGCCAAGTTAGCGCTAAGAGCCAGCGCAGCGGTGGATGCGCCATCAGCAGCCGTGCTAGAACCTGGCACCCTTTTGAAATTGATGGCTGACCTGAAAACTCCTGAACAAACCCGTTGGCTGAAGCTACAAGTGTGTTCTGTGGCTCCTACGCCTGCTTCAACTTCAAGTGCAGCAGCAACTCGATCTCCCGCTGTGCCTAACCCCACTTCGGAGCCTGGTACTCGTCCGTCTCAATCCGTGGGCTACGTGCAGGTTCCTGCCTTTCTTGCTGCTGTAGAGCCTGTTGCTATTTCCGAACTCAAGGGTAGTCTAAGTCTTATAGAAGGGTGCCAGCCTTCGAATTCGACACCCGTACCCTCTGTGAATCCTTTGTCAGAGTCATTGAAAGATCTGTAGCGTGAGGATGCTGGCTCTGTCTTTGCTGTACCGTTTTTGTTTGCCCTATCTCGCCCTGAGCAGGCCTCGCTATGAGCTACCTTAACAACATCCTGGAGCAACCGAAGTGTCTTCGGTCTGTGACTCAAGCGTATAAAGAAGCGTCCGAGTGGCAATGGCTCAGACAGCAGTGGCTAGAAAATCCTTCTCGCCGATTGGTCTTGACGGGTTTAGGGGCTTCGTTCAATGCGCTCTACCCTGCCCGTTATTATTTGCACCAACAGGGCATTCCTGCCTTACATCTGGATGCGGGTGAATTAATTCATTATTTACCTGAGTTATTGGCGCAACCGTTACTTTTGGTTGTGGTGTCCCAGTCGGGTGAAAGTGTTGAAATTCAAAAGCTTTTGACTGCTCTATCTGCGGCTGAGTCTTCTGCCAAAACTTTATTGGTCAGTGTCACCAACCAACCAGGCAATCGGTTGGCCCAGCAAAGCGACTTGGCTCTGTACACTCAGTCGGGGGCTGAAGTGGGGGTGGCCACGAAAACCTACACCAGTACAATGGCGGTTTTACACTGGCTGACGCGATCGCTTGCTGGAACCCTCAACCCTCAAGACTACATCGCGGTGTTGCAGGCTGCGGATGTTTGTGATCAACTCTTCGAGGACTGGCAAGCCAAGCTTCAACCTGCTGTGGCGGCGGTGCAAAAGGCGTCCAGTTTTGCCTTAGTGGCTCGGGGCCCTGCGATCGCCTCTGCTTGCAATGGTGCATTGGTGATTCAAGAAGCAGCCAGACGACCAGCGGCTGGGTTTGTGGGCAGTCAGTTTCGGCATGGTCCGATGGAAATGTTATCGCCTGAGTTGGCGACGGTACTGTTTACCCTGCCTGGGCGGACATTAGACCTCAGTTCGCGGATGGCTCAAGATATTCAGGATCGCCAAGGCTGTTTATTGACCATCGGTACTGCGGTTCCTGGGCTAGGCAATGCGCATGTTGCGTTGCCGCCCTTAGATGAATTCATTAGTCCCCTTGTCGATATCGTGCCGATTCATTTGCTGGTGGCACAGTTGGCAGAAGCTTTTGGGATTGTGCCAGGACAGTTCCGCTGGGGCGGTAAGGTGATTCACCAGGAGTAATCCAGCAATTACACAATTACCACGTCGTAGGTCTGGCGTTTGTGATGGGTGTAGGGGCCCATCATGGCTCCCCATAGAGATTGGCCCGTATCGGGGTCTACCCCACGGTCAAAACTTAAAAATTGGGTGGCGCTGACTTCAAACCCCAGTACCACTTGTCGTAACTTGCCTTCATAGGTAAAACAACAGCGATCGCCCGGTAAGGGGTTTGCCTTGTAGGAATTGCCCAGATGTTGCACTTCAAGCCGACAGCCTGGCAGTGCTTCGAGTGCATCTTCAGTCGCACGCTCTAGAAGGGCTGGATTGGCTCCTGCACCTTGGAATTGCGAGGGATTTTTGAACGCCCAATATTGAATGTAGAGGGTGCTTGTGGGGCTGGGTTCGATGACAAAAATGCGTTGGCGATAGGGTTTGTCTAGTGCCAGAGTATTGGACTGCTCGGCGAAGAGGGCAATTTTGCCCTGAATGCGATGGGGGAGGGGGCGATGCCAGAGTTTTAAGGGGACATACCAAGTGGGATCGGCCATGGCCTGTTCCTGGTTGTCAAACTCACCTGCGAGCCACTGGGCCAATTGCAGTTCGTTCATGAAAGTCGCATCCTGAGGTGAGGGCAAAAAAAGGACGGGGTTAAAAATGATGCTACCCCTGAGGATGCAGCGCCATTTTTAACCCATCTTGGATGAAGGCATGCATTTGATGTATTGATGCGGTTGCCTATCTTGTGAGGGATAAGCAGAGACCGCTTATTGCTGCACTTAGAGGCGATTGAGGCGATCGCGTAAGATTTTGCATTGCAGTTCGGCTTCTGCTAGCGACTCCCGTGCGACTTGAACCACCTCCGGTGGCGCTTGGCTGACAAATTTTTCGTTTTGCAGCCGTCCACTGAAGGACTGTACCTCTTTATCCACCTTGGCGAGGTCTTTTTCCAACTTGGCGCGTAATGCATCGATGTCAATGACGCCTGCCAAGGGGATCAGCACTTGCACTGTACCCGTAACCCCAACCATGGTTTGTTTCTGAGCATCTTCTGTAAGCTGCTCTGTAATGGTGAGATTGGCCACCTTGGCGAGATCCTGGATGTAGGTTTGTCCAGCTTGGAGGGCTTGACGTTCGCGACCATTCTCACTTTGCAGCACCACGTCGATCAGCAGACCAGGCTTAATACTGGCTTCTTGGCGCAGGTTACGAATGGTGCGAATGGTATCGATGATCAGTGTAAACTGCGTTTCAATATCCAATGGCTCTGTGGCAATGGGTGGCAGAGGTTCGTCGTGAGACTTAATATTTCTCAGCCGTTGCAGTGCTTTGACGGCAGAATTTTCTTCGAGTAGTGATTCGGATTGTGCAGTCTGGGTGTCAGAGGCAGACCCCTCGCGAATCGATTTGAGGATTTTGGCTTTTTCTGCCGAGAGCGATCGCAAAAAGACGGTTCGTTTGTCGCTCCAGAGTAAGTTCTTGTAAGCGAACTGTCCCAAGTAGATCAACCCCAATCCTTCCAAAATTGTTTCTAGGAAGGGAATGGCATTGAGGGTAGAAATGACGGCATCGGAAATAGCGATCGCAATCAGAGCTGACCCCACCAAAAGCGCAATCAGCAACTCGCTTTGATAGCGCAAAATAAACCGACTTAGTAAATCGGGCCAATCCGACAGCAGTGTGAGGCCTGTCTGGGCTAGGGATGCTGCGGGGGCTTGATATGCTGCATAGCTTGAGGGGCCTGATGCAGATGTGTCAGCATTGGTAGGCTCAGGGCTTGGCTCTGATTCCAGAGATATGGTTGGAGTGGCCAACCCGACGTTCTGGGCTACAGGGTATGGCTGTAGTGCCAAGAACTGATGGGCTTCTGCTTGGGTGAGGGTGTGCCAAATTTCCTCGGTAATGTGAGGCATAAAGGGATGGAGAAGCTTGAGAATCCCTTCTAAGACATAGGCGAGGGTTTGTTGGGCTGCAATTCGCGTGGGTGTGCCTTCGGGTTGGCGTAGTCGGGGCTTGACGAGTTCAATGTACCAGTCGCAGAAATCGGACCAGATGAACTCATACAGCGCCTTAGCAGCCTCGCCTAAGCCATAGTGGTCGATTTGGTCGCATGTTTGATCCACCAGCCGATCAAAGCGGGTCAGAATCCACTGGTCGGCTAACTCCGTTGAGTCATTCCCTTGGGGTTTGCCCAGTTGGGCTGGGGTTTTGCCATCCAGGTTTAGCAACACAAACCGCGAAGCGTTCCAGAGCTTGTTGGCAAAATTGCGAGAGGCTTCCACCGACTTCGATTCATCAGCAGCGCGGTTGTACTCCAGGCGAATGTCTTGCCCTGCGCCTGCGACTTCGCGAATCAGGGTGTATCTCAGGGCGTCGGTGCCATATTTGTCGATCAGCAGCAGCGGGTCAATCCCGTTGTTGGCTGACTTTGACATCTTTTTGTTATTTTCGTCTCGGACTAAGCCGTGAATATAGACATCCTTAAAGGGGATTTGGCCTGTAAAGTGAGAGGCCATCAGGGTCATACGAGCAACCCAGAAAAAGATGATGTCGAACCCCGTGACAAGGGTGGCGGTGGGGTAATAAAAGGCCAAATCTTGGGTTTGTTCTGGCCATCCCAGGGTAGAAAACGGCCACAGTCCTGAGGAGAACCAGGTATCGAGAACATCGTCATCTTGCTTGAGCTGCACCTGTTCCCCAAATTGGGCGATCGCCTTTGCCTTGGCTTCTTCTTCCGTCTTGGCAACCACAAAAGGTGTGTTGTCGCGGACTTCACCCTCGGTTTCGCTGATGGCATACCAGGCAGGGATTTGATGTCCCCACCAAAGTTGACGCGAAATGCACCAATCTTTAAGGTTTGCGAGCCAATCGCGATACACCTTCGCCCAACGTTCAGGCACAAAGTGTGGTGATTGTTCCTCATCCAGGAATGCTAGCGTCCGTTGTGCCAACGGTTCAATTTTGACAAACCACTGGGTAGAGATGAGTGGCTCAACAGGAACCTTGCCGCGATCGCTATAGGGCACTGTGTGTTTATATTCTTCGATCTCAACGACAGCACCGTCGCCTTGGAGCCAATCCACCACAGCCTGACGCGCTTCAAAGCGATCCATGCCTTCAAAGGGGCCGCCGTTTTCGTTTAAGGTGCCATCTTTGTTCAAAATGTTGATAAACGGCAGGTTATGGCGTTTGCCCATCTCAAAGTCATTGGGATCATGGGCAGGGGTAACTTTGACGCAACCTGTTCCAAAGGTGGGATCAACTAACTCATCCGCAAAGATAGGAATTTCGCGCTCCAGGATCGGCAGCTTGAGCATTTTGCCAATCAAGTGGCTGTAGCGCTCGTCGTTGGGATTGACTGCCACACCTGTATCGCCCAGCATCGTCTCAGGGCGGGTGGTGGCCACCACAACCGATCCAGACCCATCGCTGAGGGGGTAGCGAAAATGCCACAGGTGTCCGTCTATTTCTTTATTTTCAACTTCTAAATCTGAAACCGCTGACTGGCTCGCTGGACACCAGTTCACCATGTAATTGCCACGGTAGATCAACCCTTCTTCGTAAAGGCGGATAAAGGCCTCCAGAACAGCCTGGGAAAGCCCTTCATCCATGGTGAAGCGCTCCCGAGACCAATCCACAGAAACGCCCAACCGTCGCAGTTGGTTAACAATGGTGCCGCCGGATTCGGCTTTCCACTGCCAGGCCCGATTTAAGTAAGCCTCTCGCCCAACTTCTTGGCGAGTGGTTCCCTCGGCCTTGAGTTGCTTGTCGATAATGGTACTGACGGCAATGCTGGCGTGATCGGTGCCTGGCAACCAGAGGGTGTTGCGACCCCTCATGCGGTGATAGCGCACCAGCGTGTCGATTAATGCGCTTTCGAAGGCGTGGCCCATGTGGAGGCTACCTGTCACATTGGGCGGTGGGATGACGATACAGTAGGGCTCGCCCCCTTGGGATGGATTGGCCTTGAAGGCTTGGGTTTGCTCCCAAGCCCCTTGCCACTTGGCTTCCGTGGCTGAGGGCTCGTATTGGCTGGGCAGATTAATCGTGGTTGCGGCGGAGAGGGTTTCAGTCATAAAGCATGCGATCGCCCTTGAGGCGTACGACCAATCCAGAAAATAAAGGGGATAAATCAGACTCTTACCGATCTTGCCACAAGCTGGGGAAACCAATGGCAGCACAGTTCTAAAAGTAGGAATGCGCTATGGCAGTGGCTCTATAGCAAATGCATGGCAAATCTATCGTCAGCAAAAGCGGATGCTGTTGAGAGCATCCGCTTTGCTTTAGATCGACAGAAGTTGGCTATCTGGGCAACAGACCCTGGATAGGGTTAGGTGCCAGAAGTCCAGGAATTCATGTACTCGATTTGAGCAGCGGTCAGGGTATCGATATCGAAGCCCATGGCTTGCAGCTTTAAGCGAGCAATTTCTTGATCCAATTCTTCAGGAACAGGGTAAACAGCAGGGGTGAGCTGACCCTTTTGCTTCACCAGATACTCGGCAGATAAAGCTTGGTTGGCAAAGCTCATATCCATAACTGCGCTGGGGTGACCTTCTGCGGCGGCTAAGTTGACCAAGCGACCTTCGCCAATGACCACAACAGAGCGACCACTCTTGAGCTTGTACTCTTGGGTGAAGGGGCGCACGAATTGAACGCTATCTGCCTTTTGTTCTAGGGCGACGAGGTCGATTTCAATGTCAAAGTGACCGGAGTTGCAAACCATTGCGCCATCTTTCATGGCATCGAAATGCTCACCACGGATGACGTGTTTGTTGCCTGTGACCGTGATGAAGATATCACCTACAGCAGCGGCTTCTGCCATCGGCATGACTTGGAACCCGTCCATCACTGCTTCGATGGCTGGAATGGGGTTAATTTCAGTCACGATGACGTTAGCGCCTAACCCGCGTGCACGCATGGCGGTACCTTTGCCGCACCAGCCGTAGCCTGCGACGACAATGGTTTTGCCAGCTAACAGAATATTGGTTGCACGGATGATGCCATCTAGGGTGGATTGACCTGTGCCATAGCGGTTGTCAAAGAAGTGCTTGGTTTGCGCATCGTTGACGTTAATGGCAGGGAATGCCAAAACGCCGTCTTTGAACATGGCGTTGAGGCGTACAACACCCGTTGTGGTTTCTTCGGTTGTACCAATGAGTTCAGCGATTTGCTCAGGACGTTCCTTGACAAGGGTTGCAACGACGTCACAACCGTCATCCACAATGATTTGAGGGTGATGGTCGAGGGCAATCTGTACATGCTTGTGATAGGTTGCTGCATCTTCACCGCGAAAGGCAAAGACAGGAATGCCATAGTCGGCGACGAGGCTTGCTGCTACGTCGTCTTGGGTGGATAGGGGGTTGCTGGCGATTAAAATTGCATCAGCACCGCCTGCTTTAAGGGCGATCGCTAAGTTGGCTGTTTCGGTCGTGACGTGGCAACAAGCTGAGATGCGGATACCTGCAAAAGGCTTTTCTTGAGCAAAGCGATCGCGAATTTGACGCAGTACGGGCATTTCTCGACTCGCCCATTCAATGCGCTGCTTACCCTGAGGCGCAAGACCAATGTCTTTCACGTCATATTGCAAGGGCGTAATTGTTGCAGTCATGAATTCAATATCCTCTAAAAATTTTTAATGCAACCTGAAATAACAGAGCTGCGAGCCCAATAATCACAGATACAAATTTGTATCGTTATTCTTAACGAATAAATGGAATTGGAAGGTGCGTACACTTTGGCCTGTCTACGACTCCGCTGTACAGTGTTGGGAATAGCTTCTCGGTTTGGTGTCGTTACCTAAGCTTATATCGTAACAAACTCTTAACGGTTGCCAAGATTTTTATTTTAATAGCCTGGGAGAATGGAACCCCAAAAGGCAGGCCCACCGTCAATCGTAAGCGGTGATGCTATTCCCTAAATGGGGGGAATCGTAGTGTAGTTCATTGAGGTGTTGAGATGTCGAACGGTCGTGAGGTTTTGTTCGTACTGATGATCCTAAGTATGGGTTGTACTAGTCTGCCCCCAGTTCTAGCCCAAGTGTCAGCACCTTCGTCCGATAGTGCAAAGCAATCGGTTTCCGCCTATGTGCGACAGGGGGATAATGCCTATGCCGAAGGGAACTACAAGGCTGCGATTGAGCGCTATTCGCAGGCTCTTGCGGCGTATCAGCTCAATGATTACGTTTATTACAACCGTGGCAATGCCTACCGTAAACTCAAAGACTACAAATTAGCGATCGCGGACTATAACCAAGCCATCCAGTTAAATTCACAAAATACTTTTGCCTATTTATATCGTGGCATGTCCTATCAGGCGAGTGGACAACCAGAAGCGGCGATCGCAGATTACACAACCTTGATCAAACTCAATGCCCAAGAGCCGATGGCCTACATTCGGCGTGCAGAAGCTTATCTGGCCTTAAATCAACGTGATACCGCTGTTGCGGATTTCGAAACAGCGGCTGATCTGTATAAAAAACAACGCAAGCCAGAGCAAGCTGATAAAGTTTTAAGTCAAATTCGAGCTCTAAAGTAGCCTGAAATTGCTTAGAGGATTCCTGCAAAAAACAAATCAATAAAATGCATTATTTGTGATAAATAACGAAAGAACGTTCATCGACACAAACTTTGCCTGCACTGGCAGCCCATTGAATTTTTGCAGTGTGAGATCCTGAGTTTAGAGTGTCTGAAATAAATGTAAACCCATTGGTTGAAATTTGAGTTCCCTCATGGGGCGAGAAAGGAGAACTATTATCTCCTGGCCCAGGCTGTACCTTCCCATCAATCACCAACCGCAGTAGGGCCCGATTATTAGAAGAACCACTAATCCACTCTCCTTGGAAATTAGCAATGACTCTACCTTCTGTTGTAAAGGTTAGTTTCATGTCTGGCATGTCTACATAAGTTCTTGAGCTTGTGCAAGGATTATCTTTTGCATCAATCCCTTTCCAAAAGTTGAGCGCCCCTCCTGTTTGCTGGCCAGGGTTTGGACTTTTTTCGGTTGGAGCGCCCCCTGTTGTTGCATCGCCAAATGCTGGGGTAGTACCCAGCAGGCTCAGTAGCACAATGATTGATGTAGAAATGAGAGAGGATGTTTTCAGCATGATGAGTAACTCCCTATCGTTAACGTTTGAGTCAAGGTTTTATGGAACTATATGCACGTTAAATACGAATGTACCTTGCAAAAGAATGATTGGTTTATATTGGTCTAAATCGCAAAAAAAGTAAAAGCTTTTAAGATTTTCAGTCTTAAATTTGATTGAATAAGAATTCTTCCGATTTTAAAGCTTTAAATCGGTTTAATTTAAACTCAATACTTGTATGATGCTTCGTGAGTGAATTGAAATTAAATTAATAGGTTTGAAGTTGTGGCAATGAAATCTAAGCTTCTCTTCAATCTAGAACATGAATTATGAGCAAGGCAATATCTCTTTTGGTATAAGGCTTTAGATGTTGTTATGGCGAAATTACTTTAAATCCAATGTGTATTGGAGTTTTTGATAAGGGGATTGCTTGATAGAAGGCTAGACAGATAGAAAATAAGAATTTGAAAAATATTTCGCTTATGGTTGAAAAAGAGATCAACAGTCTAGAGGTTACTTTTTGAGTCACTATTTCTTATGCCTATAGGACTCCAATTTGTATTGCTTACGATGCACCCTGCCTATATTTCGCAGGTTGCTTTTACTATCTACTTGTGCCTCTGATTTTAGGTAGAGGACACTGCTAAATATTGGTCAGTC
>DATNQK010000742.1:0-3837 GCA_036704065.1 Stenomitos sp. | reverse complement strand
GTGGGTTGAAGAGATTGTCGCCAGCGTATGTAAGCCCTACGGTGCCCGCTACCACCTCAACTACGAACGGGGCGTGCCATCGGTTCACAATGACCCGCGACTCACGCAACTGATTGAGCACTCCGCACAAGCAGCCTTAGGCCCAGAACGGGTGCTATCGTTACCTGAGCCATCCCTAGGGGCAGAGGATTTCGCCTTATTTCTAGAGCATGCGCCGGGGTCGATGTTCCGCCTTGGCGTGGGGCGACCCGGACAAACCAACCATCCCCTCCATCATCCCCAATTTGAAGCCGACGAAGCAGCCATCGTGACGGGTGTGGTCACAATGGCCTACAGCGCCTACCAATACTGGCAACAGGTGGTAGAAGCTTAGTCCAGGCTTGGCCTGTCTGTGTAATGGCAAGCCCAGCTTCGCTGCCGATACTGCTTAGACGTTAAAGCGGAAGAGCAACACATCGCCTTCTTGCACGATGTATTCCTTGCCTTCACTGCGCACCAAGCCTTTTTCTTTGGCCGCGCTCATGGAGCCTGTACTCACCAAATCATTGTAGGCAACGGTTTCCGCCCGAATAAAGCCGCGCTCAAAGTCAGAGTGAATCACGCCAGCCGCTTGGGGGGCTTTCATGCCTGCTTGAATCGTCCAAGCTCTGGTTTCTTTGGGGCCAGAGGTAAAGTAGGTACGCAAGCCTAACAGGTCATAGCTGGCACGAATCAGCGATTGCAATCCGCCTTCTTCGACCCCTAAGGAGACCAGAAAATCTTGGCGATCGCCTTCGGGCAGTTGAACTAACTCCGACTCCACTTGAGCCGATACCACCACCACTTGGGCTTGATCTTGAGCCGCAAGGCCTCGCACTTCTTCCACCCAGGCATTGCCGCTCGCCAAATCATCTTCGGCAACATTGGCTGCATAGATGATGGGCTTCAGGGTCAAAAGTCCTAAGGGTTTGATAACCGCTAATTCTTCGTCGTTTAACTCAACTTGCCGAGCAGGTTTACCTTCGTTTAGCGCTGTAGCAATGCGTTCGAGGGCAGCGAGTTCCAACTGGGCCTCTTTGCTGGTACGGGCGAGCTTGCGGGTGCGATCAATCCGGCGTTCCACTTGGCTGAGGTCGGCCAGGGACAGTTCTAAGTTGATGACCTCAATGTCTTGAACTGGGTTCACAGCACCCGAGACATGAATAATATCGTCGTCGTCAAAGCAGCGCACCACATGGGCGATCGCATCGACTTCACGAATATTGGCCAAAAACTGGTTGCCTAAGCCCTCTCCCTTACTTGCACCCTTAACCAACCCCGCAATATCCACAAACTCAATCCGCGTCGGCACAATTTCTGCCGAGCTGCCGATCTGGGCTAATACCTGCAACCGCGGATCGGGCACAGAAACCACCCCAACATTGGGCTCGATGGTACAGAAGGGGAAATTCGCTGCTTCAGCCTTGGCATTCGCAACTAAAGCATTAAATAAGGTGGATTTGCCCACGTTGGGCAATCCGACAATACCAACTCTTAACATTCTCTAACCGGGGACTAAGGGACGAATCTCGAGGAGACAAAGTAAGGGCAAACGATACTTCTGAACTCAAGTCGCGTCGGACTTGACCATTGAACAGCATGGGCAAGAAGCATTCGTACCCTATCGTGCAAGCCTATGGTTCATCATATCTCAGCCCACGAACCCTTCACGGCAGGATGTGCCTCGGAAGACCTCCAAACCGTTCATGGGACAAGGTACGCAGCAATCAACTATATACGCTTCTGTGCTGCACGGCGGCGGTAAATTCGAACCCGCTGATTCATGTATTTGAGGTCATAATGCCGATCCAAGTTGGATTGTAAGGCCCGCCGTACAGATTTAAACCGACCAAGGGCAATTTGTTCAGGCCGATAGCGATCCACAATCTCATTGAGCTGCGCGGGCGTTAGGTTTCCAGACTCAATGCGTTTGCTAGAAAACACAGCCGTTTCCGGCGGCACTTTCAAATTGGCGTAAAAACCATAGATCGGCACATCGGTAAACAGCCAACGGGTGCGATCGCGCTCAGCCATAATCTGCTCCAGCCCCTGCTGAAACGCCACTGAATTTTTCAACAACAGTTGGTTTTGGTCGAAAGTCACCCAATATTTAATGGGAATAGCGACAAGGCTGAGGCAAAGAAATCCAGCAACGGTAGCGGTTCTCTTATCTCGCAACGCCTGCTTGAGTGTTTTTCCTTTTAGGGCTTCTCGCACAAACCCATAAAGCTCGCGGGCCGCATAGGCTGTCAGCCACACCAAAGGAATCGAAATCAACGCATAGTAGTGATACCAAATGGGACGATGAATCCATAGGGTGAGCAGGGCAAACACAAGCCAGAGTTTCGGAAATAGCGGAAACCGCTGTAGCCACTGATTAGAAGCCCAGGCGCTGAAGCCGCAAAGAATCCAAAAGTCTGGATCGTGGATAAACATCTCAAAAAAGTCTGGCAGATCTTCAACCCAACCATAGGCCTGCTCAAGATTGCGATTAAAGTGTCCCCCAACGGTCTGGTCGAGGTTCTGAGGCGGCAACAGTACGGTGGCCATGCCAAATGCGATTCCCAAGGCCACCAGCCAAACCCCAATCCGCAACAGCCCAGACTGAAGACGCCGTGACCCTCCCCCTCGGATCGGCAGCCACAGGGCAATGATGAACACAGGCACCAAAAAAGCCACAAAACTCTTGAGTTGAAGGGCGATCGCAAATAACAAACCAGAGCACACCAACCATCCCCATTGCAGGCTCTGTTGGAATTGGAGCAGGGCATAAACCGCAGTCATCACCATCGCCAAAGAAGGCTGGCCCATCATGACGGACGTGCTCAGTTGCAGAAAATAAGACGTCGCAGTGAGCCAGAGTATCCCTAACAATGCAGGCCATTTTCCGACCGTCATGCGTACGCTTTGACCAAAGGCCCAGACCAACAGCGTTGCAAACAGAAGGGTCAGATGTCTGGCTTGGGCCACCGTATGTCCAACCCATTGCAGCCAAGCTGTCCATAGCACCGTAGGTAGGGGCGGCTGATCGTTCCAGACTTGGGTGTATAACTGATACCCGTCTCGATAAAGGTCAGACTTAATCAGCTCAATTCCCTCATCTGAGTTCACCTGAAAGATCTGATCCATTGGGATAAAAGCCTGCGCCAGTATCCAAAAAGTCAGCGGAACCGCGACATTGAATAACCAAAAATCAAGGGTTTTGGCTCGAATCGCCAAAGGCCGAGTTAAAAATTGAGTCATGATGCGGACTATCAGAAAACACAAGATCGGGTATAGTGCGACGCAATCAGCAGCAGGCTATCAAAGACTTACAGCTCTACAATGGCCTGAAAATAGCCCTGTGATAGCATGACATGAGTCTGCCTGAAAATTTGGCACTGCCAGTTCAGCTTTTCAGTCTAAGGTCATTTGCTCTCCCTACAAGCCACGCGTTGCAGTTGCCCTCAGACCCCATGGTTCCATTCCACTCAATCCGTCCCTTATGACTGTTAACGCAAGCATGAAACGTGCTTTAGCGCCCTTGCTAGTGTTGCTAGCGGTTGGGTTCAGCGCCTCGCTCTATCTTGCCTTGGTTCCCGATCCACGCATCGCCAGCAGCACGCCTCGGTTTAAGGATGGCGAACAAAACCTCGTCATGGCTTACAACACCTTTAAGTACGGTGTGTTTTCTGATAGCTTGGCGGATCGCCCCAACCCATTGCCGTCAAACCGTCGTGAGCCACTTTACCCGATACTGCTCGCCGCTGTATTGCAGCAATCTACAAACCCAGCCGCAGTCTCTGCACAGTGTTTAATCACTGCTGAACGTACCTGCCA
>DATNQK010000741.1:0-2129 GCA_036704065.1 Stenomitos sp. | reverse complement strand
TGCCGTTGAATAGTCGTGAATGGGATTGTCCTAACTGTGGAAGTCACCATGATCGAGATGAAAATGCGGCTCGTAATATCTTGGCGGTGGGACACACCGTTTCAGTCTGTGGAGCGACCGTAAGACCTGAAGAGAGTAAATCTTGGAAGGCAGGTGCTATGAAGCAGAAACCTAAGTCGTGAGTCTTAGGAATCTCCCGTCACACCGTTAGGTTGGCGGTGAGAGGATGTCAATGTGCTGGCATCGCAGCACTGCTTAAACCAAATTTTTAAGTTGTTGAATTCTATATTCGATCTTGTTGCGCAATTGATGCCGTACTGCACAGATGGAGCGATGGTCGCTGCAAAGTTCTGCTTTGTTGGCCCACAAGGGTTTAATTGGTAATTTGAATACCATCGGTGCTGAGTACTGGTTGGAGAGATTTACACCCAAGGCTGTTTTAAGAAGGTAGAGTCCGTAGAGCAATCCAACTGAAACCACAATATATTTAGAAGATTTGCGCATTAGAAATCAGACTCCCCTTACTGAATCTTTTATAAATAACAACTTAATATCTACCCATAGATGCCCTCAGTTTAGCTTTTGTTTCCGTCGGGTGTCTTTTGGTCTGTTGCTCCTGGTGAGTCGCTAGGATTTTCGACCTTGCAATTATCGCAATGGTAAGGATAACGAGAGAAATAGGTCTGTGATCGCTTTCCAAACCAGGCATAGCGGTTATCTCGGACTTGGGTATACACCTGATCTCCGGTTGCTTTCAGACCTGGCAAGCCTCGATAAGCCTGAATCAGTGGTTGTCCGCCGGGGAACTGCCGCGCAATTTCTTCAGCGGCTGCACTGCCTTGCCAACGCACCTGTGGGTTGTTTAAGTCCACTAAAATCATGCCTTGTTCGCAATCAGCAGCCGTGATGCCCCACTGCGCCAAAGTGACTGTATCTTGCATGGGGACGTACCGAAATTGAACACCGCCTTCTAGTTGTTCTAACCCCTGAACAAGCGTTGTACAGAGATTGCAGAGGCCATCGTAAATCACAAGGTAAGACATAAGCAGGCGTTAAATGTGGCGATCGCTAGTTCGATCCTAGACCTTGGCCGAGGCAGTGGGCCACCCTCGCCCTAAGGATGCAAGGGCAACCGTGACATTTGTCACGGCTTTTCTTTCAGAGAATCACGCATCCACCCCCTTGAAGGTCACTGAGCAAGATGGCTGAAACCTAGAAGATAAAAGCATTCAAGCCATTCAACTCATTGAACTTTCAAGGACACACATTATGAACCGCCCACTTCTTGCTTCCGTTACCCTTCTGACTACCCTAGCTGCGGTTGCCACTTCTGCCTTGGCTGGGCCTATTGCCCCCAGTAGCCGCAGCGCCCACGACAACCGCGCGATGTGTAACGACGTCAATGTCGGCTACGACGTTCAAAAGAATATTCATGACCAAAAGAATATTCAAGCCTATAACCAAAACAACGTCACCAGTACCTCCAATGCCTACGACTGGATGAACAGTTCTTACAACTCCAGCAAAAGCGCATCGAGCGGTGGCGGTGGATTCAGCATCTTCGGGATTGGTGCCAGCGGTTATGGCAGCACCTCCAATTCAACGGTGGCCAGCAATTCAACCAATCTCAAAGGCTCTAGCAGCTACTACCACGACGGTAGCTTCCAAACCTACAGCGACACCAGCAGCTACTCCGATACCAGCTCTATCAAAACCGTAGTGGGTCAAGACTGTAGTGCTGTGGTTCAGTCTCAAACCTCGATTATCAACCACTTACTGAGTTGGTAAGCCGTCCGAGTCGCTTCACCACCTCTCTACCTTCCCTTCGGAGCGACTCTTCTTGAACCCCTTTCCTCTTAACCCTTTCATTCAAGCCTTAGTGATCCAGGAGCGTCTTCCATGAAATCTCAAGTTTTGTTCGGTCTAGTCTGCTCATTATCGGTTTTGACGCCCGTCACCCTGCCTGCAATGGCCGAATCGCTTCCTGTGCAACAAGCCTACGCCTCAACAACCGGAACCGTGATCCCTCAATCCACCGCTATTACAGTTGCCTTTCCCGCCAACTTGGTGATTGATGCCAAAAAAGACCAAGATTATCCCACGACTCTGATGCTGGCTCAGCCCCTATT